>JAHENP010000017.1 GCA_018609965.1 Haloferacaceae archaeon | reverse complement strand
GGCGTCGTCGTAGAAGGAGTCACGGAGGTGCTGGAGGCTGTCCGTCCGTCGCTCCTGTTCCCGAACGCTGCGTAGCTCCTCTAAATCCACGTGTCGTGTTCACCCTGTCGTCTTCTCGGCGCGGCCCCGTGCCAACAGGAACACGCCGACAAACTCGCGAACTGATTGTGTCCCCTCGGACAACCTAAAGCTGTCGTCACCGTCCTCACCCACTGGGACCGGTCCGGGATCTGTCACGTCCACCATCACCCGTTGGCCCCGGAACCGGTCGGCGACGGCGTCTCTCGTCGGTTCGAAGCCGGCGACCGACTCCCGGTCTAACCGCCGGACGACGAACCCAGTCCCGCCGTGGAGACTCCCCGGGAGCCGGATCAGCCGCCGCACGTCCGTCGTCACCGGCTCGTCGATCGGGGCGGTCTCCTCGTCGAGCACCCGTTCTGCCAACGCCCGCACGAGTGTCCCCGCACCCGGCCCCAACTCCACGTTCCCCTCCCGCACCCCCTCGGGGTTGCGCTCCAACACGCCGTAGATCGTCTGTGCGGTCTTCTCCCCGACGCCGTCGAGCTGCTGGAGCCGTTCGAGTGCCGCCGACTCCGACATCTCACGGAGCGTCTCGGTGTAGTCGACGAGCCGTTCGTGGACCCGTCGTCCCCACCCACCCTCCGCGCGGATTCGTTTCTGGAGTGTGCCCCGTTCGTTTGGTCGTTTCGCAATCAGCCCGTCCTCGTCGATCCTGACCCCGCGGACGTAGTCGACGATCTCGCGGCGTGCCGCCGAGTCCAACCCCCGGAGCCCCTTCCGGCGGACGTGGACATGGTAGCCGCGGCCGCCGGAGAAAACGATCTCCATCTCGTCGTCGCGGACGCCGAAGTCGCGCGTGAGCACGTCTAACAGATCCTCCAGTGCGCCTTTACACGCCGCCAACATCTCCGTGTAGGTGGCCGTCTCCGGGTCGACACCCGGGAGGTGGTCGGCGTCGAGATCGAAGACGAGATCCGCGCCGTTCCACCCCTTCTCGGCCATCGTCCGGTCGTGGGGGTCGTCGTACCGCGCCGCCGAGAAGTAGACGTGTTGTGGCGACTCGTCGGCGAGAAACGACCCCAGTTCCCCCGGACCGCCGGGCATACCGAGCAACGACTGGTGACGCACCATCGTCGTCCCGTCGCCGCCGGTGAACGGAATGTGTCCCCACTCGCGGTCGGCGGCAGCCGGCGGCAGTTGGATCGCCGTCCCGCGGTAGTAGTCGGCGAACCGGCCGGCGAGATACGTTCGCGTGCGGCGCTCCATCGAGTACAGGCGACGGCGGCCGCGGGCTTAGTCGTTCTGTTCGGCACGTCCCGCCTGCCCGTCCGACGCTTCCCGCCGGTCGTCCGAACGGTCCGATGCTTCCGTTCGGTCGTCCGACGTTCCCGTTCGGTCGTGGTCGGACGGCTCTCCCGCTCGGCCGTTCTCGCGGGGCGGCGGCGGTGCCGCACCCCCCTCGTCGGTGTCGCTGTCACGCTCCCCGTCGGCCGCCTGGAGTGTGATCGTCAGCGTCGGCGGGTCATCGAACGCGACGCTGGTCTCCCCGCCGGAGGCCAACACGGTCCACCGGACGATCCACAGCTCCATCCCCCGCGAGTGGTCGACCGCCGTCTCCTGTTCGGCCGCGATCGCCTCCAGATCCGCCCGCGGGATCGTCCCGCCGCGGTCTGTCACCGCGACGGTGACCGTCTCCCCGTCCCGACGGACCCGGATCAGAACGTCCATCACGTCGCCGCGGGCGCCGCTCCCGTCACCCTCCAACAGCTCGACGCCGGCAGACAACGCGACCGGGAGCTTCGGGTGTGCCAGCACCGCAACCGACTCCGACGGCACGTCGAGCTCGAACGAGCCCTGCGTCCCCGTCTGGATTCGCTGGAACACCCTCGATAACTCCATCTGGACCAACTCCGTGTCGTCGTCCGCGACGACCGCCTGGAACTCGCGTGCCTGCTCGCCGATCTCGTACAGCTCCTCGCCGGCCGCGACGATCCGTTCTAACGACGCCTCGTAGTCGACTCCCCCGGCGCTGGCCGCCTCGTCACGGTCCTCGATTCCGTCACGGTCCTCGATTCCGTCACGGTCCTCGATTTCGTCACGGTCCTCTGTCTCGTCATGGCCGCGTTTGGCGTCCAACAGGAGTTCTGCGGTGCCGACGATCACGTTCGTCCGGTTGCGGATGTTGTGCCGGAGCACCCGGTCGAGCACACTCAGCCGTTCCTGTCGGGTCCGCCGTTCGGTCACGTCCTGTTGGAGCCCGAGATAGTGGGTCACTGTACCGCCGTCGTCGCGGATCGGGACGATGTCGAGTTGGTTCCAGAACGGTGTCCCGTCCGCGCGGTAGTTCAACAGCTCGACGGAGACAGGGCGTTCGTTGTCGATTGCGCGTCTGAGTCGCGCGACCGTCTCCTCATCGGTGCCGTCCCCTTGGAGGAACCGGCAGTTCCGGCCGAGCACGCCTTGTCTGTCGTACCCCGTCAGCCGTTCGAACGCCTCGTTGGCGTACACCAACGGCTCCTCGGGCTGGTTGGCGTCTGCGACGGTGATCCCCTGGGCGGCCGACTCCACCGCCCGGCTCATCAGTGTCAGTCGTCGGCGCCGTTCGCGTTTCTCCGAGAGGTCACGGACCACCAGCTGTGAGGCTGGTTCCCCCTCGTAGGTGACCGTCACGCCCGCGACCTCCGCCGGAAACTCCAACCCCTCCGTAGTGGTGAGCGTCACGTTGAGAAACTCCCGGAGCCGCCCGTCGCGTTCGACGGTCGCCAACGCCTCCAACACGGTCGCCCGGTCCTCCGGGGCGACGAACCCGTTGATCGGCTCGCCGACCAGGTCGTCGGCGTCGGCCACTCCCAGAAGGTCGACGCCGGCGTCGTTGACGTAGACGATCTGGTCGTCCCGGACGAGCAGGATCGTCTCCGGGGTCAGTTCGACGAGCCGTTCGTACTGGTCGCGGACGTTCGACAGCCGCAGTGCGGTCCGTCTGGCCCGCAGGAGGTTCCCCAGCCGGCGCGACAGCTCCGCCTGCCGGACCGGCAACGACACCACGTCGTCGATCAGCTCCGTCCCCGGCGGCTCCTGTGGCGGCGTGTCGGTGCCAACGAGCAGGTGCGGGAGGTACAACGGGTCGGCCTCGCGCCGCCGCGCCAACAGACGCTGGCCGCACTGCTGTAACCCGGACTCGTCGACGATCGCGGCGTCGTACTCCGGCACCGACTCCTCGTCGGGGTCACACGTTGTCACGTCGTGCCCCTCGGCACCTCTGAGCCACTCGACCAACAACCGCCGGTCGCGCCCCGGTGACGCCACCACGAGCAGGCTGGTCGACTCTGTCGACGCGGCGCACATAGCTTCACCTAATTGTTCTACCGGGACAAACCCACCGGCCGTTTCAGCGTGGTGCCGCCACGACGCAGGAATCCTGTCACGGCGGGCGGGAACAGTTATCGGCCGGCGACGTGTGGGACCGGTATGACCGACACGGAACTCCAACGCGTGTCGACAGGAACCGCGGGCCTCGACCGAGTGACCGACGGCGGGGTGATCGCCGAACGGACGTACGTCCTCAGCGGCCCGGCCGGCTCCGGAAAGACGCTGCTCGCGTTGTCGTTTCTCGCGGCCACCCCCGACGACGAGACGGCGTTGCTGATCAACCTCGAAGAGGACATTGACGACATGCGGCGCAACGCCGCCCAGTTGGGGATCGACCTCTCGGCCGTGGAGATTCGTGATCTCTCGCCGACCGCGAGCACGTTCACCGAAGAGGGCACCTACGACATGTTCGAGCCCGACGAGGTGGAGAGCGGCACGTTCCGGGAGACAGTCCGGGAGGCGGTCGCGGACGTGTCTCCCGACCGGGTGGTCGTCGACCCGATCACACAGCTCCACTACCTCACGCCCGACACCTACCAGTTCCGCCAACAGGTGTTGGGGCTGTCGCGGTTCCTCACCGACCGGGCGGCGACGGTCGTCCTCACCGCACAGGACTCCGAACACGTCCCCGTCGAGGACCTCCAGTTCGTCACCGACGGCCACGTCGTCCTCGACCCGACGGGGCCGGTCGACCGGGTGGACGTGCCGAAGCTCCGCGGCTCTGGAACGCTCCCGGGTGATCACGCCTACCGGATCGACGACGACGGGGTGACGGTCTACCCCGCGCTCGGCCCGGGCGACCGGACGGTCGAGCCGGACATGGAGACCGTCACCACCGGCGTCGACGCGTTGGACGAGCTTCTCGGCGGCGGGCTCGAACGCGGCACGACCACAGTCGTCGCCGGCCCGACGGGTGTCGGGAAGACGACGCTGGCGACACAGTTCGCCAGCGCCGCCGCGGCGCGGGGCGAACGGACCGTGCTCTACTTATTCGAGGAACGGTGGCCCAGTTTCCGCTGGCGGTCGGAAGCGCTCGGTATCCCGGTCGTCGAGATGCAGGCAGAGGGGTTGTTGGAGGTCGTCGAGGTGGAGCCGTTGCGGTACTCCCCACAGGAGTTCGCCGCGCAGGTACAGTCGGCCGTCGAAGACCGCGGCGCGGAGGTCGTCGGCGTCGACGGGATCACCGGCTACCAGCTGACGCTCCAGGGCCAACAGGACCGGCTCACACAGGAACTCCACGCGCTGTGCCGGTATCTCAACAACAGCGGCGTGACGACGCTACTCACCGACGAGACGGACGGGGTCACCGGTGAGTTCTCCGCGACGGACAGCGGTGTCAGCTACATCGTCGACACGATCCTGTTCGTCCGGTACGTCGAGGTCGGCGGCGAGATCAGGAAGGCCGCCGGCGTGTTGAAGAAACGCACCAGCGGCTTCGAACGCGCGCTCCGGGAGTTCGAGATCGGTGCCGACGGGATCGAACTCGGCGAACCGATGCGCGGACTCCAAGGCATCCTCACCGGCTCGCCGCAGATCGTCGACGACGAGGGGTGACACCTCGGGGCTCTCCCCGACAGACACCGACGACAGTCAGTCGGCGGCGTCCGGCCGGTACTCCCGGCTGACGGAGAGCCACGTCCGGGTGCGGAACCGCGCGACGTTGACCACCATCGGCACCGTCGTCTCGGCGACGAGCGCGGCCAGCAGTCCGACGGCACCCAGCGTCGTCACCGTCCCCACGTACGCCAACGGCAACGCCACCAGGTACAGCCCGGCCAGCGTCGCGACGAACGGCACCCGCGTGTCGCCGGCCCCGCGGAGCGTCCCGGTAATGGAGCCGTCGACACCCAACGGGATCGCACTCACGGCGGCGACGGCGACGAACACGGCGGTTGTCTGTGTCGCGGGGCCGTCGGCGAAGACGGCCGCCACCGGCTCTGCGAACGCGGCGACTCCGGCCGCGGCGATCACGTAGACCACCAGCGAGAGGTTGACAATCTCGCGGCCGTACGCGACGGCGTCCGCCTCCGCGGCCGCGCCCAACGCCTGCCCGACGAGCGTCGACGCCGCCACCGAAAAGCCCCAGGTGAAGCTGTTGAGCAGCTGACGAACCTGTCTGGCGACGCCGATGGCCGCCAACACCACCTCGCCGAAGGACGCCGCCACCGCCAACAACGGGAAGACGACGACCCCCTGTGCGATCCGTCTGGCGACCAACGGCGCAGACACCCGGAACAGCTGGCCGAGCAGTTCGGCCGGCGGCCGCACGCCGACCCCGACGGGCAACGGGCTCGCCCCGCGGCCGCCGTACGACCGCCCGGTGAGCCCCCACGCGAACACTAGCGTGACGGCTCCCGTCGCGGTCGTCGTCCCGACTGCGGCCCCACGTACACCCATGTCGGCACCGAACACCAGCCCGACGCTGAGCGCGACGTTGAGCGCCGCACCCGCCGCCCGCACCGCCATCGGGGTGACAGTGTCACCGACCCCCGCGTACGTGCGGGAGGCAACGAGATTGATCCCCTCGAAGACAAGCCCGGGTGCGACGATCACCAGATACGCCGCCCCCAGCCGCGTCGCGTCCGCGCCGCCGCCGACGAGTTCGACCAACGGCGCCGCGGCGACGACGTAGACGGCCGCCAACGGGACCGACAACAGAACCGCCGCGACCAGGCTCGCGGCGACGACCTGTGTTGCGCGGCGTTCGTCGTCGCCGCCGAAGTTCTGTGAGACCAACGAGATGGTGCCGCCCGCGAGCCCGATGAGCGCGAACTTCCCGACCTGCCAGAACCCGTTGGCCAGCGTCAGCCCCGCGACCGCCTCCGCGCCGATGGCGACGCCGACGACCGCCAGATCGACCGTCCGTTTCGACATGATCGCGAACCCAGTGACGATCCGGGGCCACGAGAGGTCGACCGTCTCCCGGAGTCGGTCCTCGCTGATGACGTTCGCCGCGGCCAGCAGCCCGGCGACCCACCCGGCGACGCGACGCAGTCTGTTCACTACCACTGACTGGGCCGGGAGCCGCAAGGAACTGTCGGATCACGAGACACGACAGCCGGCACGGACGGAGACAGATACAGGCGCGTCCACGCCGTGGGTAGTGTGTGCACATCGGCCCGACACCGACCCACCGACTCCGCGAAACGGTCGCACGCGAACTGTTCGACGACGCGGACCGCGCAGACGAGACGAACGGTACAGCCGAGACGGACGACACCGACGAGACTGTCCGTCGCCCACACGACGAACGAGCCCGCGCTCGACAGCGTGCAGGCGACTCCACACAGGCGGGCGACGCGCCGACAACGGCGGCCGACGACACGACGGAGCCGGGCGACGCGCCGACAACGGCGGCCGACGACGCGACGGAGCCGGGCAACGCGTCGACAACGGCGGCCGACGACGCGACGGAGCCGACCAGCGACACCACGGAGCCGACTGACGACCGCCCGCTCGCAGAACGCGCCACGGACTCGGTGTTCGAGTCGGAGCCGGCAACCGACGTAGAACTGTTGGACGACGACCGGGAGTGACGAGACCGTCGGACACCGCGTCCGCGGATGGCCTCACTCGGCGACGGCCCGCCCGTCCGGCTGTGTCTCGACGATCCGGAACCCGGTGAACTCGAACCGTGCGCCGCCGTCGCCGTCGGCGAGCCGCACGTCGCCGCCGTGCGCCCGCGCGACCGACCGGACGATCGACAAGCCGAGACCGGTGCCGCTGTCGGCGGTGCTGTACCCCTCGTTGAACACGGTGTCGCCGTCGGCGTCGATACCGGCGCCGTCGTCGGCGACGGCGAACCCGCTGGGTGTCGTCTCGACCGTGACCGTCAGCGCCGCCGGCTCCTCGCGGCCGTGTTCGACGGCGTTGCGGAACAGGTTCTCGAAGGCCGACCGGAGCCGCCCGGGGTCGGCGGCGACGACCCTGTCGGTCGGCGTCCGGAGCGTCGCGCCCCGGGTGTCGACCGTCCCCCACGACTGCTGGGCGATCTCGCCGACGGCGACCGGCTCCGTCTCGTCGACCACCTCTCCCTCGTCGGCCAGCGTGAGCGCGTCGTCGATGATCTCCGTCATCCGGCGGGTGGCCTCTTCTGCGTTCGCGAGAAACGACGCCACCTCCTCGTCGTCCGTCTCCGCCTGGGCCACCTCGACGTGCGCCTGGACGACCGAGATCGGGTTGCGGAGGTCGTGACTCACGACGGAGGCGAACCGGTCGAGCTGTTCGGTCTGTCGTTCCAGATCCGCCGCGTACGACTCTGCGGCCGTCACGTCCCGGAGGGCGACGACGGCGGCGGTGTCGCCGACGGTCGTGTGTGAGACGACCAACGAACGCGGCTCGCCGTCGACAGACTGCTCGACACGGTCGACCAGCCCCGCCGGCACCGGCACCGACTCGTCGTCGACTAACGCGGGGGCGACCGCCGCGAGTCGTCGGCCGGTCTCGACGGCCGGAAACACCTCGCGTGTGGCCTCGTTGTAGTCGACGACGCGACCGTCGTCGACGACGAGAATCGGGTCCGGCAGCGCAGACAACACCGTCGCCCGCGTCACTGGTGTCAGCCTGAGCAGTCGCCCGCCGTACAGTCCGGCGGCGACCACCCCCATCTGGACGGCGTTGCCGACGGCGAGGTAGCTGAGCCACCCCGCCCCGAACACCCCCGAGAGCCGCAACAGCCACAGCCCCACCGGCACCGCGACCGCGACCGCCAACAACGACGACTGCCGGCGGCTCTCCCGCCGGGAGCGGAGCGCCAACCGGGCGAGCAACCACAAGATCCCGGCGAGCAACACCGTCGCCGGGACTGACAACACCGCGTAGCCCACGCCACGCTCGAAGGCGACGTGGCCGGCCGGCGTCACCCGCAGGTCGGCAAACACGAGCCCGTGTGATCGGGTGGTCGCGATGGCGACGACGGCGGCGGACAACGTCACCCCAAGTGCGGCCTGGACGCGGTGGTCCCGCCACCGGCTCGCGCCGGCGTACTCCGAGAGGAAGAGGAACCAACTCACCAACCCACCCCACTGGAACACCCACGCGAGCAGGAACAGCGTCGGGCGCACCCCCGTCGGCGCCACCACGACCCCGACGAGCGTCAGTGACCACGCGCAGACGACACCACCTGCGACGGCGAACAACTGCCCCGCGCGGCCGCGACCGTAGACGACCCCCAGCCACACCGCCGCCAGCGTCACCACTGCCGACAACACGCCCGCACCCAGCCTGAGTGTGACCGTATCCGACACTGCTGTCTGCGTCTCGTTTTCGGCAAACTAAGTTCTTTTCGAGACAATCTGTCGTGTCCAGTCGCCACCGTCCGACCGTGGCTACGAGAGCACACCGGCCAGGTCCGCCTCGGTGACGATCCCGACGGCCTCCCCGCCGTCGGTGACGACGATCGCCTTGTAGTGTTCGAGCAGACTCTGGAGTTCCTCGACGGTCGCGTCCGGCGCGACACCGGGAAACGACTCGCTCATCACGGCGCTGACCGGGAACTGGCCGACCTCACCGCTCTCCCCGCCCGCCTGGTTCACGTCGCTGTATGAGATCGACCCGACGGGGACGCCGCCGTCCAACACCGCGAGCTGGGAGTACGCCTCGGAGTTCATCAGTTCGACCGCCTCGCTGACGGCGTCGTCCGGCGAGACGCTGACGATCCCCTCGTGCATCACGTCGGCGGCACGGACCACGCCGCCTTCGGCCTCGTCGAGCGCCTCGACGATCCCGCGGAGTGTCGAGAGCCGCGGGTCGACATCGTCACCCTCGATCCGGGCGATCAACGGCTGTGACACCCCCGCCCGATCCGCCAGCTCACTTTGCGTGAGCCCCAGTTCCTCGCGCCGTTCGTTGAGATCCTGTGGGGTTGGGAGATTCACGTCGGCCGAATAACCTGCGGTAATTTATAAGTCGTTCGGCTACGGGGAGCCTGTTCAGGCGGCCTCGTCGGCCGGCACCTGGTCCGGGTTCGGGTCCTCGATCACTTCGATCACGTCCAGTGGGATGTCGCGCAGTGCACTGCCGACCTCACTCTTCGCGATCCGGGTGGCGTGTTCCTCGCTGTCGGCGTTGTAGATCTCGATCTCCAAGAACAGCCCCACCAGCGCCGTCTCTGCGGCGATGAACGCGGAGTCGAACTGTTCGCCACAGGCGGGACACGGGGTCGCACCCACGTTCACCTCGACGTACTCCTTGTCCGCCTCGTTGAGGCGACGACCGGCCTCGCTGACCGCGACGCCGATCGCGTCGTCGACTTCCTCCACGTCTCGCACCAACCACGCGGCCTCCAACGCGACGAGATAGTTGCTCATACCCCTCCTTTCGCCCCTGGGGCTTTCGACTCTTGCGGTTCGACCCGCGGGGGGGTCCGACCACACGACACGGGTGCGTACGCTGTCTCTGCTATTCCGATAACTTACAGGGCGCCCCCAGTGGTCGTACTCGCGTAATCCGTGAGGAACAACCACGCCGCCGGTGCCGCGACCGACCGCCCGACGCTCACCGAAACCGCCAGACAGCGCCGGGATGGACCGCGCGACACCGCCGACGGCTTTATATGTGGGCGTCCCGCCGGGACAGCCACGGCAGATGACGAAGGCCACCACCGCAGTCCAGCGAACCACGACGTACGCGCTCCACCAGGCGACGGTGTTGTTCGGTATTCTCACGCTCCCGCTCGCGCTCCTCGCCCGCCGGGCGGGGGTCGTCCTCCCGGTCGGTCGACTCGTCGGCTGGGCCAACGAGGTGTACGACCGCCACACGAACTGAGCCGGCTCTCCTCGCGATCTGTCTGTCCAGACTGCCCGCCAGCCGTTGGAGTTACCATCGGGCGGTCGCACAGATGTGTCGTGCAACGCACTCGACAGTACACACTCGCGGCCCTCGTCGCGACGGTCGTCACAGTCGCCGTCGCGGTCATTCGCAGTGGGCCACCACTGACCGGTGGGACCGGTCTGTACACCCTAGTTGCGGTGTTTGGCCTCTACGCGGCCACGACGGTGGTCCTCCTCACGCGAGCAGACGCGCTCCTGACCGGAGACATCGGGAACGTCGCGTCTGGTGTGTTCACCGGCGGGCTGACGCTCGGCGGAACCACGCTCGCGGGTGGGCTCGGCTCCGACGGCTACGCCGCAGCCGTCGCCGTCGGAGTCGGGCTCTGTCTCTTCGGTGCGGTGACGGGCTACTGGATGGCGACAGCACAGACCGACCGCGGTGTCGAGTGAGCCGCCGAGGTGGCGCCACAGAAACGCCGTCACCGGTCACAATCCCCCCGACGGCGTCGGTACGGCCCAGTCGACACCGTCGCCACCGGAAGGGACGCTTTTATCCGCCGCGCCCACCTACTCTGGGTCAATGCGACCAACAAACGATCGCGGCGATCTGACGCCGGATCTCGACGACCAGACTGTGTTCGGCCCGGAGATCGGCGAGTTCGACACCGACCGGAGCGCCGGCAGTTCGGAGGGTGAGATGAAGACCGGAACGACCACCGTCGGGTTGGTCGCCGAGGACGGCGTCGTCCTGGCGACGGACATGCGCGCCTCGCTTGGACCGATGGTCTCCTCGAAGAACGTCCAGAAGGTCGAGGAGATCCACCCGACCGGCGCGCTCACGATCGCCGGCAGCGTCTCCGCGGCACAGAACCTGATCGAGACGCTGAAGGCGGAAGTGCGGCTCTACGAGGCCCGCCGCGGCGAGGACATGAGCATGGAGGCGTTGTCGACGCTCACCGCCAACCTCCTCCGGTCGGGTGGGTTCATCATCGTCCAGCCGATCCTCGGCGGCGTCGACAGCGACGGGAGCCACGTCTACTCGATCGACGCGGCCGGCGGGACGACCTACGAGGACTACACCGTCACCGGCTCCGGCTCACAGTACGCGCTCGGTGTGCTCGAACAACAGTACGAGGAGGGGCTCTCCGTCGACGAGGCGGAGACGGTCGCCGCCGGCGCGATCCAGTCCGCGATGGAGCGTGACACGGCCTCCGGCAACGGTGTCAACATGGCCGTCGTCACCGAGGACGGTGTCGACGTGACCAGCGAGAAGGACGTCGACGCGTTCCTGTAGTCGCCGCGCTGTCGCCGACGCGACCCTGTGGTCGACACACCAATCGCCGTCTCTCAGCTCAGATCGACCATCGGTCTCGGGTAGTCGATCCCGAGTTCGACCCCGTACCGCCGTTGTTCTGCCGGGGTCAGCGTCCACGGCTCGTGGACGGCGTCGCCGGGCACGTCCGACAGTTCCGGGAGCCAGTGGGTGACGAACGCCCCGTCGGGGTCGTACCGTTGGGCCTGGCTCACCACGTCGAACGACCGGTTCCGGGAGTCGTTGCCGACGCCGGCGACGTACGCCCAGTTGCCGTAGTTCGACGCCGGATCGTAGTCTACCAACTGCGTCTCGAAGTACGCCGCCCCGTGGCGCCAGTCGACACGGAGGTCGTTCGCGAGGAAGCTCGCGGCGTTCTGTCGCCCACGGTTGCTCATGTACCCCGTCTGGTTCAGCTCCCGCATCGTCGCGTCGACGAACGGAATCCCGGTCTCGCCGTCCCGCCACCGACGCAGTCGACGCTCGGCCGTCGGCTCCGTCTCGGGGTCCCCCCAGTCGATCCCCGTTCGGTCTCTGATCCCCGGGCGCTCGAAGAACTGCGCGCCGTGTTTGGCGAACTGGAACTGGAAGAAGTCCCGCCACAGCAGTTCGAACACGAGCCAGTAGGTGTCGTCGTTGGCCACCCGCTCTTCCTCGTACCGGTCGACGGCGGCGTGGACCGTCCGCGGCGAGAGACACCCCTCGTTGATGTACGGCGAGAACTTCGAGGAGTAGTCCGGTCCGACCAGTCCGTTACGGGTCTGTTTGTACTCACGGAGATTGTCCCCCTCCCATACCCAGCTATCGAGTCGGTCGCGAGCGGCGGTCTCGCCGCCGGGGAACGGGTGGACGCCGCGGTCGTCCGGCTCCATCGACTCGACCCCCAGCGTCTCCG
>JAHENP010000016.1 GCA_018609965.1 Haloferacaceae archaeon | reverse complement strand
TTTTTGTCACCGTCGGGCGTCGACAGGGCCGTGACACGCCTCGCACTGGTGGCACACGACGACGAGAAACCCGAGATGATCGACTTCGTCCAGAGCCACGAGACGACACTCGCCGAGTTCGAGTTGGTCGGCACCGGCACCACCGGCCAACGAATTACCGAGGAGACCGACCTGAGCGTCGAGTGCAAGGAGAGCGGCCCGTACGGCGGCGACCTCGAACTTGGCGCGGAGGTGGCGACCGGGGGGTTGGACGCGGTGATCTTCCTCCGGGACCCACTGACCGCCCAGCCACACGAGCCGGACATCAGCGCGTTGCTCCGAATCTGTGACGTGAACGACGTGCCGTTGGCGACCACCCGGCAGTCCGCGGAGTACGTGCTCGCGGGGGTGGCCGACGACGAGTAGTCACACTGACCGTCGGGTCGAACCGTGACCCACCTCAGTCGTCACCGGGCGCAGACGCCCCCGTCTCGGGGGTCGCCAACGGCGCCTCGCGCCGAGCGACGCTCCGGAACCGTTCGCCGTGGACATCCGGCGCGGCCAGCGCGTCCGGAATCTGGCCCGTCAGCCACGCGCCCGTCGGGCTCGCGTCCGCAGGTAGGCCGTCGAAGCCGACTCGTCGGAACCGATCCGGCAGGTACCGATCGTACACCGGGAGCCGTTCGTGCAGCGGCACCCCGCCGTAGTCGGCAATCTCCGCGAGTTCACGCAGCGCCGGCCACTCGTACTCCGGGTTGATGTAGTCGTCCGTGACCGGTGAAACCCCGCCAAGATCGTCGATCCCGCAGTCCAACAGTTCGCGGACAGGCGCGAGATTCGGCGGCGACTGGACGGAGACACTTTCGGGGAGCACCCGCCGCGCCATCGCCGTCACACGGCGCATCGTCGTCCGATCGGGTGAGGCGAAATCCGACCGTTCGTTCTCGACGACCGGTTGGACGATCACCTCCTGAACGTGGCCGTACTGCTCGTGGAGCCGGGCAATCGCCGCCAACGACTCCGCGCGGTCGCGCCACTCCTCGCCGATCCCGACCAAGATCCCGGTCGTGAACGGCACTCCGGCCTCGCCCGCCGCGCGGATCGTCCGGAGTCGGTCAGCCGGCTCCTTCTGGCGAGCGCCGGAGTGAGCGCGCACGTCCGCGGTGGTCTCCAACATCACCCCCATTGAGGCGTTCACCGGCTTCAGGCGGTCGAAGCCGGCGCGGTCGAGATCACCCGGGTTCGAGTGTGGGAGTAACCCCTCTTCGAGCGCGATCTCACAGGCCCGGATATGGTACGCGCGCAGCGAGTCGTACCCCCACTCGTCGAGTTGGTCGTGAATCCGGGTGTAGCGGTCGTCCGGCTCGTCACCGAACGTGAACAGTGCCTCCGTACAGCCGGCGTCGGCGCCCACCCGACACCGGTCACGCACCTCTGACTCGGAGAGCAACGACGCCTCGCCGGGCGGATCGTAGTACGTACAGTAGGTACAGGTGTACCGGCAAGCGGTGGTCAGCGGGACGAACACGTTCCGTGCAAACGTCAACTGTGGGGCCGCCGACACGTCCGCCGGCGTCGTCTGCAACGCCCGCTGGACCCGTGACTCCCGAAAGGCCAACTCGAAGTCGAGTCCGAACCGCCCGCCGAGATCGACCGTCGACACGCCGCCGAGTCGGCGGGCGACCGTTATAAATCTACCACTACCGGCACCCAGCAGGCGACACTGGAGGGCGGTGAACCCCCTGCCGCGCCCACGAGCGCCGAAGCGACGGGTCGCCGGCTCCGCGGCGGCTAAGTGACCGGCGCGTCTGGCAGGGGACGTGACACTCCTCCACGAACAAACGACGACGGACGCCGAGACAACACTCGCCGAAGCCGAGGTGGCGTTGGTACCGACGGGCGCGGTCGAACAACACGGGCCAGCGCTCCCGTTGGGGACGGATCTCCTCGCGGCCGAGGCGGTCGCCCGTGCTGTCGACGAGCGCACGGCGCCGGCGACGGTGACACTGCCGACGGTGCCGGTCGGGGTCAGCGACCACCACCGCCAGTTCCACGGCACGCTGTCGGCGAGTCCAGAGACGTTCGGGGCGTACGTCCGTGAGGTGACGGAGAGTCTCACGGCCCACGGTGTCCGCCGGGTGGTCGCGGTCAACGGCCACGGCGGCAACGACAACGCGCTCCGGCGGGCGGCCCGTCGACTCCGCGCCGAGGAGACGGCGTTTCTGGCGCCCTGGAGCTGGTTTTCGGATCTCGGCGGACTCGACGAGGAACTGTTCGGTCAGATGGGAATCGGTCACGCGGACGCGGCCGAGACGAGCATGGTGTACGCGGTCGCCGAGGAGCTGGTCCGCGAGGCCGCGTTGGCGGACGCAGAAGCGGGCGCGGCCGACGGCTGGGGCCGCGAGGTGCACGGCGCACAGCTCGGCTTCGACACAGCCGACTTCTCCGAGTCGGGGGCGGTCGGTCACCCGACAGACGCCTCCCGGGAGAAGGGCCAGCGGTTGTTCGAGCACGCGACCGACGAACTGGCGGCGTTGGTCGAGTGGCTCGCGGACCGCGAGTTCGCGGCGTTGTTGCCGGAGCCACACAGGTAAGCTACCACAGCCTGAAGGCCGTGATATTCCCCCATGACGGGTTTCCAGCCACCGACCTGCGACAGACCGAGGCGGATTGCATCACGCCGGTTCTGCCAGCGGGAACTGTGTGATTCTCGCGGGCGTACTCTCACCGGGGTGTATCCGGTGAGGGCTGCTGGCGTGGCACGTCGCTTTCATTCAGCGTGGACTCACACGCTTCACGCCCACCGAGAACGGTGGTTGGAGCGGCGTGGTCGGCATCCCACTGTTCAAGACTGGCCGACGACAACCCCTCCAAGGCGTCCAGTTTGGCCACCTCGGAGTGCAACCACAGAAACGAACCCATGACGCTAAATCCCTACGGAAACCAGTACCGCGCAGTGAATACAGCAAGCCGAAGCCAATGTCGGCTTCCTCCCACGGTTGAAAAGGTGGGTATCCGCCTTACATTCTCATGAGCCGCGTCGCGATCGTCGGCGCGGGCGCAGTCGGCGCGACGACGGCACACGACCTCGCGGCGGCCGGCGTGGATGTGACCCTGTTCGAACGCGAACCGATCGACTGGGACGGGACGGCCACCCCGAGTCGAACGCCGGCAGACGCCGCCTCGGCCCGCGCGGCCGGCGTGGTGTACGACGCGTACGCCGAGGACATCGACGCCGCGCTCGGTGCCCGATCACTCGAACGGTTCCGGGCGTTCGACGACACCCGCGGCTTCCGGTTCCACGACTGCCCGTACGCGATCTGCGTCCGCGAGGGTGACACGGAACGCGCCGAGGCGACCAGACGCGCGGCTGAACGGATGCGGAGTCACGGGCGGCCAGTCGAGACAGTCGCGCCTGACACGTTCGGCGACTGGTTCCCGACGCTCGTGGCCGACGATCTCGCCGTCACCGCGGTCGCGGACAACGCCGGCTGGGCGGACACGGCAGACTACGTCGCGGCGATGGTGGGTGAGGCGCGTGCCGCGGGGGTGACGGTCCGTGACGAGACACCTGTCACACTCAGCGACGCGACGACACTGACCGTCGCCGACGAGTCGCGGTCGTTCGACGCGGTTGTCGTCGCGGCCGGTGCACACACTGCACGGCTGTGTGAGGCCGCCGGGGTCGATCTCGCGGCGGTTCCGTACCGCGTGCAGGCGCTGACGACATGTGTCGATACGGGCGGGCCGAACGTCGCCGCGACGGAGCGAACGGACGCCGCCACGACAGGACGGACAGCCCCCGCCGCGAGTGAGCCGCACCCGGGACCGATGTGGTACGACGCGACTGCAGGAACCTACGCTCGCCCGCACCCCGAGGGACTGCTCGTCGGCGACGGCACCGTGCCGAAGCCAGCCGACCCCGCGGAGTGGCGGCGCGAGGCCGACGACTGGTTCCAGACAGACGCGCTGGCTGTCGCGCGGGAACGACTCCACGGGTCAGTCCAGTCGACGACCGACGCCTGGGCTGGTGTGTGTACCGCGACGCCGGACGGTGACCCGTTGCTCGGGCGTGTCACGGAGGGGCTGTACGTCGCGACGGGCTGGCAGGGGCACGGGTTCATGCGCTCGCCTGCACACGCGGAGTTGCTCGCGACACGAGTGGCCGCGGACATCAACGACGACCCCGATCCGCCGGCGACTCTGGACGGGGTGCTTGCCGCGTTCGACCCGACACGGTTTCCCGCGGATGTCACCGTCGAGGTGAGGGAAGGGATGCTCGTCGAAGAACGTGATCCACAGACCTGAGCACCGAACGCATCCTCACACCAACTGTAGCGACCGTGGGGAGTCTCGAGGCTCGCTCCCGAGGCAGTTCACGTGAGCAGAACAACCGTAGATGCAGGTGCCGCCCTGGATCGGCCACACAGAGTCGTCGGACCAGTCAGGTGCCCACGACCAAAGGGGTGGGATTCCCACGGCACCGCACCGCTTGGGTGGGCGTTTCAGGTTCGCAGCCTGGTCGCATGACCGGACTCCTGGCAGGGCCAAGCCGCCGTTATTACTATCGCATACTGGGATTCAGAGTTACTTTGTGTTCAGAGCCCACTACCAGCGGTTCGAAAGGAGTTCTTTCGAACGTAGCTTGGACTGAATCCGATATTATTCGTTTCGTTGGGCGGCTGAACCGCCTCAATCTGGTCATGCACGTGGATTCAACGGGTATAACAATCCCGTTAGCAGAAACGAGATACGCTCCCGAGTTGTCGGATTCATCCCACGCGTAAACGGGTGGGCTTTCTCCTTGTCACTGCTGTAAGGTTGTACGCTGCGACAGAGTGGTAATAGGTTCGTGCACACGCTCACACACGCAGGGTCGCTCGCAGAGGAGGGGAGACACAGTTTAGCTGCCACACTCACACCAAATCAGAAAAAGTTATACCTTAGTAGTGCATACTACCGGGTACGATGTCAGACAAAGACGAACGGTCTGCGACGCGACGGAACGTAATCAAAGCAACTGCGGGCGCAGGTGTCGCCGGACTGGCGGCACGGCCGGCAGCAGCTGCGGGCAAGGACGTGACGTTCGGCCCGCTGGCAGATGTCTCCGCGGACAAGAAGCTCAGCTTCCGCGAGTACCGTCGTGTGCTGGAAAGCGCCAACAACGGTGCTGTCAGACGCACCGGCGGGGCCGTCCGAGACGAGACGAAGCTCGTCGGTGACGACCGCGAGATGCGGGTCGACACGATGCAACGGGAGTTCGAGAGCGGTCTCTCGGCAGAGGACACGCTCAAGCGGTGTTTCGATCCGGGGTTCTTTATCCCGGAGGTCTGTGCGGAGCTCACTGTCGAGGTGACCGAGGCGGGTGTCGAGGTTCTCCTCGTCGTCGCCGGCTACCCGATCGTTGATACCACGCTTCCGAAAGAAGAAAGCGTGTCGTACAGCTTCGACGTTCCGGTGATCAATGTCTCGGGTAACGCGGCGTTTTCGGCCAAGCTGGTCGACACCTGTACCGCCACGGTGTCGGCGAATGTCTCCCTCGACGTGTTCGGCGAGGACTTCGACTTCAGCGAGACCGTCACCGACAGTTACTGCTGAGCCGGCTGCTGTCACCGCCCACCCGTTTTCTCACTTTTTCGAGACTCGACACGGAGTTACTTCTGTGCCTCTTGTCTTTTACACAGGTAGCAAGGAGAAAGCACACCTGGCGGGGTGAGATGGGTCTGACAACTCTTAGCCAGCTTACCGACGATGACATCGCCGGACACTCCACGTTAACAGGTCCACAGGGTTAGCTCAGTTCGTATGCATACATTAGATATATTAAACCAGGTCGTCACCCGCACTGACACTGCCACTCTCCGAGACCAGTCACAGGTCGAAAACGACCTCAACACGCTCGGGTTTGCTGCTTCAAAACTCTGGAACGTCGGATGGTGGTTCTGTGGCCGCGTGTAGTCGGAAATCGGACATATCCCCGGTCACACTGAACTCACTGCGTAGCTCAACCCACACGACTGCTCCGATGACCGCCACTCACAGTCAAGTCAGCGCATTATATAAGAACTCGTTGAGACGTTCGCTGGCTGGGACAAGAAACGAGGGGTCGGAGACACGCGATTGACCTCCTCCCACCCCGTCGGGTGGGATTCCCACGGCACGGCACCGCTTGGGTGGGCGTTTCAGGTTCGCAGCCTGGTCAACATGACCGGACTCCTGGCAGGGCCAAGCCGCCGTTACTCCTATTCCATACTGGGAGTCAGAGTTACTTTCTGTCCGGAACCCACTGCCAGCGGTTCGAAAGGAGTTCTTTCGAACGTAGTTTGGGCTGAACCCGATATTATCCGTTTCGTTGGGCGGCTGAACCGCCTCAGTCTAATAATACGTACAGACTCAACGGGTATAAAACTCCCGTTAGCAGAAAAGAGATACGTCCCCGGGTTGTCGGATTCATCCCATCCGCAAACGGGTGGGCTTTCTCCTTGTCACTGCTGTAAACCCGCCCGGCTACTGCAAACACGGCGACGACCACCCGCGAAACAGGGTCACGTTTAAACCAAAAAGGTTCAACTTCGACGCCGGGTGTAACTATATCTGATAGAGGTACGAGCGCATACCCCCGTCTTCAGGCGGGGGTCAAGCGGACACCTGGCTCGTTTGTCAGTGGGTTTATGACTGTGGCCCCGGCTAATTCAGTTGCTACGGACTCGGTGAGAGGCCGTCCCCGAACCACAAGGGGTGGCGGACTAGCGGTGGTTCGCACGGCGATGACACGGAGTCCGATGGGGCCTCATTGACCGGGCCACAGCCCTACGAGGGAGATAAACGAGAGTCCTCCGGTGTGTCGCCGGTTCCCTCCGAGTGCGGGTTGGAACCTCGAACGCCTCGCTTGGCGGAAATCTGAAGCTCGGATTCCACGTGCTTCAGGGCGTGGAGGAGGTCAATCTCCAAAGGGGTCTTACTCCCGATTCCCCGGTAGCGCACCTACCGGAGTGGTTGAACCATAGAGAGCATTGAAGAAGTCTAGTAACTCCGACTCCCGCAGAAATTAGAGGGAGAAAAGATACCACTCTTTGAGGGGTTAGTTTATACAGAAGTAGAAATATTATGACATAAGGTTTAACTCCTAGCGGGGTATTTGTGCAAATTGCATGGACGAAGACGACTCCAAGCGAGCGAACCGTCGGACAGTAGTCAAGACAGTTGCGGGCGTCGGTGTCGCAGGGCTGGGCGCACAGCCGGCTCTCGCGGGCGACGACGTGGAGAAGGACGAAGAGTACCCGATGGGTCCGCTGGCGGACGCCTCCGACTCGGAGAAGCTCAGCTATCGGGAGTTCGAACGGCTCCTCTCCACGGAGGAGAACGGTTCCGCCGAACTCGTCAGCGGGCGCGCAACCGAGGTGCGGACGTACGTCGGCGACGACCGAACCGTCGACGCCTTCGAGGCACAAGACCGGTTCGAGACAGGGACGATGGCCACCAAACCGACCTGGGTGCTGGGCTGTGTCGATATCCCGTTCATCGGCGAGGTGTGTTCGGAGATCACTCTGGACATCTCTACGTCCGGTATCGTGTTCGATCTCGTCATCTTCGGCTACCCGGTCATCGGTGCGGGGATCAAGTACGCGGACGGTGACGTGTCGTTCAAATTCAACGTGCCGAAGATCCCCGTCAAGGGTGAACTGACCGTCGGCGCGTCATCGTTCGGTGCGTGTGACGTCTCGATCACCGCCGAACTCAGCCTCAACGTCGTGCCGTACACGCTCGGCGGCAGCAAGACGTTCAACTACTGCTGAACGCGGACGACGCGTCAGTCGTCCGCCTCGGCGAGCCCGCCGGCCGACGGCCGGTCCACGTCGCGGTCGGTCGCCTCCCCGTCGACATCGTACGGATACTCACCGGTGACACAGCCGAGACACAGATCCTCGCGCACCTCGCCGAGCGCGTCCGCGACGGCGCCGACAGAGAGATACGATAACGAGTCTGCGCCGACCGCGTCACGGATCTCCTCGGTGGTGCGGTCGGCGGCGATCAGCTCCTCGCGGGTGGCCATGTCGATCCCGAAGTAACACGGCGCGGTGATCTGTGGCGCGCCGATGCGGACGTGGACCGACTCCGCGCCCGCGTCACGGAGCAGCGCCACCAGTTGGGTGGAGGTCGTGCCGCGGACGATGGAGTCGTCGATCAGCGTGACGCTCTTGCCTTCGACGGTTGACCGGATCGGATTGAGCTTCAGCCGAACGGCCCGTTCGCGTTCGTCCTGGGTGGGCATGATGAACGTTCGGCCGACGTAGCGGTTCTTCATCAACCCCTCCGCGAACTCGACGCCGGCGCCGTCCGCGCTCGCGGCGTCGGCGTAACCGGAGGCGAACGCCCGCCCGGAGTCCGGCACCGGCATCACCACGTCCGTGTCGACACCCGACTCCGCCCACAACGCCCCACCCAGTTCCCGACGGGCCTCGTAGACGAGCGTCCCGTCGATCACGGAGTCCGGCCGCGCGAAGTAGACGTGTTCGAAGAAACAGTGTGCCGTCCGGTCCGCGTCGAACAACTGCCGGGACTCGTACCCCTCGCCGTCGGCGTCGAGCAGGATCGCCTCCCCCGGCCGCACGTCTCTGAGGAGGTCGCCGTCGAGTACGTCGATTGCGGCCGACTCGGAGGCGAGGACGTAGCCGTCGTCGAGCTCCCCGAGCACGAGCGGGCGGTTCCCCCGTGGGTCCCGGACACCCACCACGCGGTCGTCGTGCATCACGGTCAGCGAGTAGGAGCCGTGGATGCGGCCCATCGTCTCCTCGACGGCCGACAACAGGTCACCGTCCAACAGGTTCCGCGCGAGGTCGTGGGCGATCACCTCCGTGTCGCCGTCGGAGGTGAACGCGTGGCCCAGTCGGGCGAGTTCGTCCCGGATCTCGTCGGCGTTCACCAGGTTGCCGTTGTGTGACAGCCCCAACGAGCCGGAGTTGAACGACACCGTGAACGGCTGGGCACACGACTTGTTCACGCTCCCCGCCGTCGGGTAGCGGACGTGGCCGATCCCGGTCGCGCCCGCCAGGTCCGCCAGATCGTCCTCGTCGAAGGCGTCGCCGACGAGCCCCATCGAGACGTGGTCGTGTTGTTGGAACCCGTCGTGGGTGACGATCCCCGCGGAGTCCTGTCCCCGGTGTTGGAGCGCGTACAACGCGTAGTAGACGGGTCGTGCGGCCGCACGGTCCGCCAGCGAGACGCCGACGACGCCGCACTTCTC
>JAHENP010000015.1 GCA_018609965.1 Haloferacaceae archaeon | reverse complement strand
TTGAACCCGGTGAGGTGGGTGCCGCCCTCGCGGGTGTTGATGTTGTTCGCGAACGCGTGGACCGACCCTTGGAGTTCGTCCGTCGCCTGCATCGCCACCTCGATGGCGATCTCGCCGTCCTCGGCAGGGACGGTGTCTTCGACGTAGATCACGTCCTCGTGAAGCGGCGTGCGCGTCTCGTTGAGGTAGGCGACGAACTCGCGGATACCACCGGAGTAGTGGAACCCCTCGGTGGCGCCGTCGCGTTCGTCCGTCAGTGTGATCTCGACACCGGAGTTGAGGAAGGCAAGCTCGCGCAGTCTGGTGGCGAGCGTGTCGAAGGAGAACTCCCCGGTCTCGAAGATCTCGTCGTCGGGCCAGAACCTGATCTCTGTCCCCGTCGACTCGCCGTCTTCGAGCGGTCGGTGTTGTTCGAACCCGTTTTCGGTCGGCTCACCGTGGTCGAACTGGTGTCGCCAGACGTATCCGTCGCGCCTTACCTCGACTTCCAACCACTTCGAGAGCGCGTTGACGACGCTCACGCCGACCCCGTGGAGCCCGCCAGACACCTGGTAGGACTTGTTGTCGAACTTGCCGCCGGCGTGGAGCACCGTCATGATGACTTCGAGCGCGGGCCGGTCGTGGTCTTCGTGGGTGTCGACCGGGATGCCGCGCCCGTCGTCCGCGACGGAGACGGCGCCGTCCTCGTGGATGGTCACGGAGATTTCGTCGCAGTACCCCGCCAACGCCTCGTCGATGGAGTTGTCGACGACTTCGTAGACGAGATGGTGGAGGCCACGCGAGTCCGTGGAGCCGATGTACATGGCCGGACGCTTCCGGACGGCCTGGAGTCCCTCCAGAACCTGAATCTGGCCGGCTCCGTACTCGCTTTCGCCTGAACCTGACATAGGAACCTACCCTTGTTAAGTGCTCTTTCATTAAAAACCTCTCGCACGCGTGCGGGCGGGCAAGTAATAAAAGCAGAGTAGCGGTTACAGTTCGAGAGAACGTACTCACTCGTCGGGGGAGTCCGGAGGGGACACGGTGGGTTCCACTTCCGGTCCGGGGACCACACGCTTTTCACCGAAGCCAGGATAGCAACCGTAGATGACGTCGTTCCAGTCGGCACTCGGTGAAGAGGAGGGGATCGCCGACGAGCTGGCGGCCAACCAGCGACAGATCTCTATCGCCGAGTTCTTTGAGAAGAACAAACACATGCTGGGGTTCGACTCCGGCGCCCGTGGACTTGTCACCGCGGTGAAAGAAGGTGTTGATAACAGTTTGGACGCTTGTGAAGAAAGCGGGATCGCCCCCGACATCTTCGTCGATATCTCCGAGGCCGGTGACTACTACAAGCTCGTGATCGAGGACAACGGCCCCGGGATCACGAAAGAACAGGTGCCGAAGGTGTTCGGAAAACTGCTGTATGGTTCACGCTTTCATGCCAGGGAACAAAGTCGCGGGCAGCAAGGTATTGGCATCTCTGCAGCTGTACTTTACTCACAGTTGACTTCAGGAAAGCCGGCGAGAGTCACCTCACGCCCCAAGGGTAAGTCGACCGCCCAGGAGTTCGAGTTGATCATCGACACGGACGCGAACGCCCCGGAGATCAAGGAGGAACGCGAGCGGTCGTGGGACCGCCCGCACGGCACCCGGATCGAGTTGGAGATGGAGGCGAACATGCGGGCACGCTCACAGCTCCACGACTACATCGAGGAGACGGCGGTCGTCAACCCACACGCCCGGGTCGAACTGCGGGAGCCGGGGTTGGCGGAGCCGTTGAAGTTCGAGCGCGCAACCGACGAACTGCACGGCGAGACGGAGGAGATCATGCCCGACGAGACGGAGGAGATCAAACCCCACCCACACGGCGTGGAGCTGGGGACGTTGATCAAGATGTTAGAGGCGACGGAGTCGTACTCGTTGTCCGGTTTCCTCCAAGGGGAGTTCACCCGCGTCGGGACGAAGAGCGCGGCGTCCATCGTCGACGGGTTCCGGGACCGGTTTTACGGTCGCGAGGTGGGGTGGAGCGCGCCCGCGGCCGACGACCCGATCGACCTCGAACGCGCAGTCGAGACGGTCGTCGCGAACAAAGGGAAGGAGGCGACCGAGGACTTCGCCGGGCGGGTCGCCGACACGCTGGAGAGCCGCGAGCGGACGACCCACGCCGAGGTGGTGGAGATCGTCGACACGGTCGCAGACGAGATCGCGACGGCGTACGACACCACATTCGGTGACACGGTTCGCGAGAAGGCGGTCGACGCGGCGTGGGCGTGTCTGACGGCTTATGGGACGGAGCTGGCTGTGCCGGCCGCGGCGGACAGTCGAGAGCCGGCCAGTGGTAAATCGGACGGCGACGAGCCGGCCGGTAGCGAGCCGGCCAACGACGAGCCCGCGGCGGTGGATCTTCTCACGCCGGATCTGTACACGATCGTCGACGACGCGACGACGACACAGAAGGACGACGCGGTCGTCGACGGCGTCGCAGAGCGGCTCGCCCGTCGGCTCCACGAGGTCGGCGGTCGCCACCGCGTCACCCGCTCGGAGCTGCGGGCGTTGGTCGGTGACGCGGCCGACGACACCGAGGAGTACGACGGCGCGACGTTCGGTGAGACGGCCAGAGAGAACGTCACCGAGGCCGTCTGGGAGCGGACACGGACAGTGCCCGACGACCCCCCGAAGGTGGGGGCGGTGGCGGGTGACCGCGACACGGCTTCGGAGCTGTTGGCGGCGATGCGGGCCGCGGACGTGATCTCGCCGCCGACGAACTGTCTGGCGCCGATCACCGAGGAACTCGTCGAGGCAGGACTACGAAAGGAGTTCGACGCCGACTTCTACGCGGCCGCCACCCGCGACGCGGAGGTGAGCGGCGGCGATCCGTTCATCGTCGAGGCGGGGATCGCCTACGGCGGGGAACTGGAGGACGGCGGGCAGGTTGACGTGTTGCGGTTCGCCAACCGTGTTCCGTTGGTGTACCAGCGGGGGGCGTGTGCGACGACGGACGTGGTCAAACGGATCGGGTGGCGCAACTACGGGCTCAGCCAGTCCGGCGGGAGCGGCGTCCCGCAGGGGCCGGCGGTAGTGATGGTCCACATCGCCTCCACCAATGTCCCGTTCACGAGCGAGTCGAAAGACGCGGTCGCGAACGTGCCGGAGATCGAAGACGAGATCGAGCTGGCGATCCGGGAGGCCGCCCGGGAGTTGAAATCGTTCCTCAACGAACGGCGGTCGCTCCGGAAGCGCCGCGAGAAACAGGACGTGCTCGGCCGTATCCTCCCGGAGATGGCCGAGAAGGTCGCGGAGGTGACCGGCCGTGAGGAGCCGGAAATCGGCGGCGCGCTCGCCCGGATCATGAACAACGTCGCCGTCGAGACGGAGCGTGACGGAGACGAGACGACCCTCGCCGTCCGCAACCACACGGACACGGAGGAGTCGCCGGACGTGACCGCAATCTGCGCCACAGAGCCGGCGGCGACGCCGCCCGCCGCGACGGCCGTCGAGGTGGACGGGGAGTGGTTCCTCAACTGGCAGCCGACGGTCGCGGGCGGGGAGACGGAGCAGGTGACGTTCGAACTGCCGGCAGACGCCGACGTGACGCTGAGCGTCGACGCGGTCGCCGAGGAGAAACTCACCCTGGAGGAAGACGAATGAGCACAGACAGCCCCGAGACAGACGAGACGGACGAGACGAGCCTGAACGAAGAACGCGCCCGTGAGGAGTTGTTAGAACTGGCGTCGGAGCTGTACGACCAGTTCGAGTCCGGCGACGTGCCCACACTGACACTGCCCACTCGGACGAAGAGCAACATCGAGTACGACGAGGAGTCGGACGTGTGGGTGTACGGCGACCGCACCTCCACCCGGTCGGCAAACTCCGTCCGCGGTGCACGGAAGCTGTTGAAGTCGATCTACACGGTGGAGTTTCTCAGCCAGCAGTTGGCGGAGGGGCGGTCTTCCACCCTGCGGGAGCTGTACTACCTCTCGGAGTCGTGGGACACCGAGGAGGCGCAGTTCGACAGCCAGGATGAGTCCAACCAGTTGGTCGAGGACTTGGAGGTCGTCTCCGGGGTCACCCGCGAGGACTTCCACATGCGCCCGGAGGAGTCGGGCGCGACGCTGATGGGGCCGTTGGAGATTCGGGAACAGACCCGCCGGGGGGAACGGGTGATCCACTGTCAGGAGGACGTGGGCGAGGGTGGCTACCAGATCCCGAACAACCCGGACATGATCGAGTTCTTAGACGACGACATCGAGTTCGCGTTGGCTGTCGAGACCGGCGGGATGCGCGACCGACTGATCGAGAACGGGTTCGACGAGGCGTACGACTGTCTGGTCGTCCACCTCAAGGGCCAGCCGGCCCGCGCGACCCGCCGGATCACCAAACGCATCCACGACGAACTCGCCGCGCCGGTGGTGGTGTTCACGGACAGTGACCCGTGGTCCTACCGGATCTACGGCTCCGTCGCCTACGGGTCGATCAAGTCCGCCCACCTCTCGGAGTATCTCGCGACGCCCGAAGCGGAGTTCGTCGGCATCCGCCCGCAGGACATCGTCGACTACGACCTGCCGACGGACCCGTTGTCGGACTCGGACGTGAACGCCTTAGAGTCGGAGCTGGAGGACCCGCGGTTCCAAACGGAGTTCTGGGAAGAACAGATCCAACTCCAACTCGACTTAGAGAAGAAGGCGGAACAACAGTCGCTGGCCTCACAGGGGTTGGACTTCGTGACGGAGACGTACCTCCCTGAACGACTCGACGAGATGGGCGTGGTGTAGTTCGGCGCCACTGGCTCTCGGGGTCGTTCGGCACGGCCGGGTGACACGAGCCCGCAGTCGATCAGAGACAACAGTGTCTGCAGACGGGGGGGACGCTGTCGACGAGGTTGATGCTGTTCCAGCACGCGAGTGCCCACACCGTCGACGATTTCTGTGATCTGTTCCCCGAGCATCGACAATCTCCGCGACCAGCGCGTTGACGCCGCTCCCGACCCGCGTGGCTCGGCTGCACGCGGCAACTGACACGCGCCGGGTGGTGAACACACCGGCGGTTGGAGCGGGTCTGCGGACGGTCGACTCCCACACCGCCGGTTCATGTTTTAAATCTTGCATTAAATGACAAAAC
>JAHENP010000014.1 GCA_018609965.1 Haloferacaceae archaeon | reverse complement strand
GAGCCGTTTTCCGATCTTCTCCGGTAGCCCCGCCTCGCTGACGGCGTCCTCGACGGCGTCGATGTCGTACGACACCCGGTGTTCCGTCACCGACAGCTCCTCCAAGTCGACGACGGCGTACGCCGCCCGCGGGTCGCCGTCGCGAGGCTGGCCGACACTCCCGGGGTTGACCACCACCCCCTCGGCGAACGTCTCGTGGTGTTGGACGTGGGTGTGGCCCAACACGAGCACATCCGGGTCGCCGGCGGCTGCGAGCAACGACGGGTCGAACTCGTCGGGCATCGTGTAGTGGTCCTGCCGCTCCGGGTGGTCGTGGACGACACAGAGCCGGCCGTCCGCCAGCGTCCGGTCGCGCGGGAGACTCTCTAGCCACCCGATCTGGTCGTCGTCGAGTTCCGCGCGGGCGTAGTCGACGCCGGCGGCCGCCATGTCGTTGAACCGGAACCCGGTGTCGTTGGCGACCGCGCGGTCGTGGTTGCCGACAACCGTCGGAATCCCGCGATCCCGGACGGTCGCGACACACGCCGCCGGCCACGGGTTGTAGCCGACCACGTCGCCGGCACACACCACCCGGTCTACCTCCGGGAGGTCGTCCAACACTGTCGACAACGCCACCTCGTTTCCGTGTACATCCGAGAGCAGTGCGACGCGCACACCCTCAGTTCGAGCCGCCGTGTCTTAATCCTCCGTGTCACTGCGGGTGGACCGAGACGTGACGACTCAGTTAGCTGTCGTCTCGCCGACGGCGCCGACATCCGTCTCGTCGGGCTCTCGTTCGGTGTCGGCGACGAGTCCGGGCACCCGGAGGGTCGCGGTCGTTCCGTCGGTCGTGTCGACGGTCAACTCGCCGCCGACGGCGTCGACCCCCCACCGAACGAGCCAGAGCCCCAACCCACTCCCGTGTTCCAGTGCGGTCTCCGTCTCCGCGCGCAGCATGTCGAGTTCGTGGTCCGGCACCCCTGCCCCCTCGTCGCGCACCCGGATCACCACCTCGTCGCCGTCACCCTCGGCCGTGACCCGTGTCGGCGGTGCGCCGTGCTCGCGGGCGTTCTCCACGAGGTTCGACACCGCGAGTGCCAACGGCGCGGGGTCGACACGCGCCGCCAACCCCGCCGGAACGGTGACGGTGACGCCGTCTCGCTCACGCTCCTCGCCGCCGTCGGTCACCGTCTCGCCGTCGTCGACCGCCTCGCCGATGATCGCCGCGACCGGGATCGCCCGTCGGTCCCCCTCCGTGTCGAGCGCGTCGGCGGCCCGGCGCGCCTTCTCACCCAACTCCAACAACCCGTCCGCCTGCGCCCCGATCGTCGCCGCCAGCTCCGGGGTCTCACCACGGCCGGTCTCGACGAGCTGTTCGGCGTACAACTGCACCACACTCAGGTCGTTCCGGAGGTTGTGTCGGAGGACACGGTTGAGCACCCCCAGCCGTTGGCGACGACGGCGCTCGGCGGTGATGTCCTGTAAGACCAGCGTGTGCCCAACCTGCGTGTCGGTCGTGTCGGTCAACGGGGAGGCGGTCACGCCGAACGTCCGGCGGCGACCACCGACCCGGAGTTCGACCGTCTCCGGTGGCTCCACCGGATCGAACCCCAACCCCAGCGTGGCCAACGGCTCGCCGAGCGCGGCGTCCGTCTCACCCGAGTGCGCCCCGGTGTCGCCTGCCGGCTCCCGGTCGTCGATCAGCGTCTCGACGGCCGTCTCGTTCAGCCGCACCACTCGTCGTTCGCGGTTGACGACGACCACGGGTGTTGCCAGTTCGTCGACGGCGGCCCGTTCGCTGGCGCGTCGTGTCGCGGGGTTGAACTCGAACAGGTCGGACACGAGGTAGGCGTACGCGTCCAACAGGACGTGCGGGAGCGCCAACACGGGCATCAGGTTCACGCCGCCGATTCCGAACGTCCACAGTGTTGCTCCGATGGACGGCGGTACCAAACTCAACGCGACCGCGGTCGCCTCCCGGCGGTACAGGGGCCCGTAGCTGACGACCGTGTCGAACAGTAGGACAGAACTCCCGGCGACCATCGCGGCGTTGAGCAGAAACGAGCCGAACAACACCGGGCCACGGTCGTAACTCACGCCGGCGACGCCGGCCGTCTCGACGACTGTGAACCCCTCCCAGACGACGCCCGACAACGGCGCGAGCGGGAGCAACACCGTCAGGATCACGAGCGCGACACCGGTGACGACGAACGGCCACGTCCGGAGTACGTCGGCACGACCAGTGTACGTCACCGCGAACGCCGAGAACGCCATCCCGATCCAGGTGAACGCCACCCAGAAGCCGACCTCGACTGCCGCTCGCAACGCCGGGTCGGTGACGAGGAATCCGACACCGTACAGTGTCGTGTACGCCGCTTGGAGGCCGAGGACAGCGAGAAACCAGTCCGCGCCGGGCGCGCCGCGGTGACGCCACAGTGCGACGATCAGGTAGACGCTCCCGACAGCCGCCCCGAACGAGAAGACGGCCGGCCAGGACCACACCGACACCATCGTCCGCCTCTCACGCTCCGGAGAGAGGTAAGTTACGGTCCGTCCAACAACGACGTAGGGAGGCTCCGTGTCGCCCGACTGGTCAAGCGGTGCCGAGACCACTGCCGGGTGTCCCGTCCCGGTAACGTCTTACCGGACGGCTGCGTTCCGCCGGCTGGCTCGCCGCTCGATGACGAACCCCACGTCGCGACGACCGGCTGGTTCGTCCTGACCGACGGCTACGACCCCGCCAACGAGAGCCACCTCGTCGACGACAGCGTGTCGATGCTCGGAGCGGTCGCCGATCACGCGCGGGACAGCGGGTTGGCGGTCGAGACGGAGGGACGGATTGCGAGAGCAAAGTAGACGCCGCGGTTAGTTCGGCACGTCGATCCGCGGACGACCGTCGAATATCTCGATCCGTTCGATCCGCTCGGTCCGCTCCAACATCTCGTCTGCGACTGCCAACGCCTCAATTTCGTCGTAGAACCCGAGTTCGTCGAGCCGCGCGACGCCGCGCTCGGTGACCGTCCAGTACGTGTCCGGGAGGTCGTTGGCGGGGTCGTCTGCGGAGAGCCGCTCGGTGAGCCCTGCCGACTCCAACTTCCGGAGGTGGTAGTCGACAGTCGCCGACTCGATGTCGGGGTTCCGGTATGACAGTTCCTCGACGGACAACACGTTGCTGTCGTGAGCGAGAATCTGCTGGACGAAGCGAACCGACTGTTGTGTCTGGGTGGTCTCGAACACGTCTCGACACGACAGCTGTGACTACGTCGTCTTTCCTAGTACCACACAACGAGAAGGGAGAGACAACCGTGTGTTCAGTCCGCGGCGACTTCCTCGGTGTCTTCCTGGTAGTACTCCTCGATCAGATCCTCGCCGATCCGGTTGAGTTCCGTCTTCGGGAGCAACGACAGGAGGTTCCAACCGACATCCAGCGTGTCGCTGATGTCGCGGTTGGTGTCGTACCCCTGTTGGACGAACTCATTTTCGAACCGATCGGCGAAGTCGAGCAGGCGGTTCTGCCGTTCGTCCAACGCCTCCCGGCCGACGATGTTCTCTAGGTCCCGCAGTTCGACCCCCTCGGCGTAGGCGGCGAACAACTGGTCTTTCACGTCGGCGTGGTCGCCACGGGTGAGCCCCTCGCCGATCCCGTCGTCCATCAGCCGCGACAACGACGGCAACACGTTGATCGGCGGCTCCACACCGTTGCTGTTGAGATCCCGGTCCATCATGATCTGGCCTTCGGTGATGTAACCGGTCAGGTCCGGGATCGGGTGGGTGTCGTCGTCGCCCGGCATCGTGAGGATCGGCAGTTGGGTGACCGACCCCTCGCGGCCGTCGATCCGGCCGGCGCGCTCGTACAACTGCGCCAGGTCCGTGTACATATACCCCGGGTAGCCACGGCGACCCGGCACCTCCTCGCGGGCGGCACCGATCTCCCGCAGCGCCTCACAGTAGTTCGTCATGTCTGTGAGGATCGTCAGGACGTGGTACCCCTTGTCGAAGGCGAGATACTCCGCGGTGGTGAGCGCCATCCGCGGGGTGACCGTCCGTTCGACTGCGGGGTCGTCCGCGAGGTTCATGAACACGACCGACCGCTCTAGTGCGCCGGTGCGCTCGAAGTCGTCCATGAACTCGTTGGCCTCCTCCTGGGTGATCCCCATCGCGCCGAAGATCACCGCGAACTCGCT
>JAHENP010000013.1 GCA_018609965.1 Haloferacaceae archaeon | reverse complement strand
GGGGCACAGTCGGTGCCGATAAGAAGCCTTATTTGTCACCCGGCGATACGATAGGATGCGAAGTGCCCGGGTGGTGTAGTGGCCCATCATATGACCCTGTCACGGTCGTGACGCGGGTTCAAATCCCGCCTCGGGCGTACTTCTCCGCGGACCCAACCACCGAGTGACGAGTGTGTGGAACGAGCGGAGTGAGTTCCACCACGAGGAACGAGGTGCGGGTCCGCGGTGGTCGATGGTACGCGGGATTTGAACTAGGGAGCGAGTGAGCGTTGGCGAACGAGCGACCGGGGTTCAAATCCCGCCTCGGACATCGTTCTCGTGGATACGATCGACGAGCGTGTCGGGAAGTCGTTCACTGTCGCGACTCGATCACCTCACCCACCCGCGCGAGCCCCTCGCGGAGTTGGTCCGCCTCGTGGCCGAAGCCGAGCCGGAAGTGGCCGTCGTAGCCGAACGCGTCGCCGGGCGCGAGCACAACAGACGCCTCCTCAACGACCGCACGACAGAACCCGCGAGAGCCGTCGAACCCGGCGGGAACCGTCGGGAAGGCGTTGACACCGACAGGGTCGTGCCAGTCGAGATCGTGGTCGGCGATCCAGTCGGCGACGATTCCGCGGTGTCGCTCGGCGAGCGCACGATTCTCCGAGAGGATCGCCGACTCCTCGTCGCCCAACGCCTGTTTCGCGACGTGTTGGCCGAACAACGACGGGGAGATCGTCGTGTAGTCTTTCCACCGGACGGCCGCCTGGACGACCGGGTCGGGGCCGGCGAGCCAGCCGAACCGGGCGCCGGCGAGCCCGTAGGCTTTCGTCAGGCTGGTCGTCGAGATGCCGTGGGCGCCGAGGCTCGCGACCGGCGGGAGCGGGTCGTGTGCGAGCCCGCGGTACACCTCGTCACACAACAGGTACGCGTCGTGGTCGACCGCGAGGTCGTACAGTGCCCGGACCCGCGCCTCCGAGTGGTAGCGACCGGTCGGGTTGTTGGGGTTGTTGAGCACGATCACCGCGGTGTCGTCGTCGACCGCCTCGGCGACCCGGTCGACGGACAGCTCCCACCCCGGCTGCGTGAGTGGGACACGCGTCGCCGACCCGATTGCGTCGGGAACGCTGTGGAGCGCCTGGTAGGTCGGGGTGACGACGGCGGCGTGGGTGCCGCTGCCGGGTGCGTCGTCACGGCTACCGGGCGGAGCGGGTGAGGAGAGCAACGCGAGGAAGGTGAGAAAGTTCGCCTCCTGGGTGCCGACAGTAAACGCAATCTCGTCGGGGCCGCGGTCGTAGCGTGCCGCGATCTCCGCGCGGAAGTCGGGGTCGCCGTCGGTGGGGATCACGTACCCCAGCTTTCCGGGGTCAAGGTCGAACCGGTCGGCCGAGAGCGACCGAATGCCCGACTCCGCGAGCATGATCTCGGCGTCGTGTTCGTGTTCGTCGAACCAGCGTTCGAGCGCGAAGGGGTCGATCTGCATCTCGTCACCCAGTAGTTGCGGGCGTTGGAAACAGTACCGGCTGCGGAGACAGTGTCAGTCTGCACCCGCCCGTGTGCCGGACGGACCGAGCGCGGTCAACAGCTCGTCGCGTCCGGACCAGGTGACAAGTTCGTCAGAGTACTCCGAGAGGACCCGTTCTGCGCGGGCGTCGTACTCCCCAGACTCGTCGTCGACGACAGACACGAGTGTGAGTTCCTGATTAGTCCCTCGCACGTCGGTCCACTTGAACGCAGTTCGTTGAGCCATACTCCGTGCCGTGGAGACGTTCTCCGCGTGAAGCGTCTCAACGAGTGCGCGGCGTTCGGCTGTCACGTCGAAGTCTACCCGGTGGTCGTCACTCGCCCCCGCGATCTTCGGATTCGTCTCGTAGTCGTAACCGTTCGTCGTGAGGAACTCACTGACATCGCTCTGAAAGTCCGACTGTGTGTACTTTTGTCGGGTGAACAGGAGGTGTGAGATAGACTGGACAGCCTGCACCGCGTCCAGCAGTCGCCGACCGAGGTCCGTCTCCTCCGCGTAGAGACTAACCTCGTACTTCGCGCTCTCTAGACCGTAGCGTTCTCTGATGCTGTTGAGTCGCCGCTTCCGTCGCTCCTGATCGAGCGTGACGTTGGAAAGGTAGAGCATCCCGTACGTCTCGCCTCTGTCAGTGACGTGGTAGCCGTCGTCGGTAGGTGTGACCCACAGGGAGATGGCGTCGTGATCGACACGTTCGAACGGGACAGTGAGCTTGCAAGCATCCTCGTCGCTCTGTGTAACTGTCGCCCGTTCGAGCGTCTCACCGAGCGTCGTCACCAAGCGATCACAGTTCATTCGAGTTCCTCCTGGTAGGTGCCCTCGAGTTCGATGTTGCACTCTTCGAGGAAGTCCCAGAACGCCTGGTCGACGTTGTCCGTCGCGACATCGTCGACGGCGTACGCGAACTTGTCCTCGTACTCCTCATCCCAGTAGTGTTTGTGCGGCTCGTTAATTACTGTTCCGTCCGGGTTGGTGTGTGGCGTGGAGTTGTCCCAGCGACGAACGATCTTGGAACTCTTGTACAGGAGACAGAATCCGTAGGCGTCCCGTTTCCACGCTTTCAGTGTCAGGGTGACAGCCTCGTTCAGACAGTACACCGTCGCCTCGCCGACGGTGTTCGAGCCACGCCGCTCCCAGCTCCAGTCTTCCTCGATGATCTTCTCCATCTCGTATATTTCATCTATCCTAGACTTCGTGACCATCGTCTAGAGTGGCACAGAATGAGTATATATAGCTGACGAGGCGACTGGCGTGGTGCTGGTCAGTCCACCAACGGCTGGCTGTAGCTGGCTCCCTCCGCACACACCAGTTCCCATGTCCGTTCACACGCACACGACACCTGCTGGAACACGCTCGGGTCCTGTCGGAGATCGAAGTCCTTGATCGCTTTCTGGACGCGGTCGTCACACTCCCCGCAGTTGTGGGCACCGCGGTCGGAGCCGTGCCCGACCGGATCGGAGACGACGATAGCGTCCGTGTCGGTCGTCCGTTCGAGCGCGGCGGCGACGGACCACAGCCACGGCGGGCGGTACCCACCCTGGAAGTGGAGTTCATCGACCATCGTGTAACGTTGGACGTTGCAGGGGTTCATCGACACCGTGTGACAGCCGTCGACGGCACCGCACCGTCGGATCGACGACACCATATCTTCCAGTGCTTCTCTCTCCGAGAGGAACGGCGGCTTCATCAGGAGATACGCTTTCACGCCCGCGGCGGCCGTGTCGGGGTCGGCGTCGACCGTTCGGGCCGTCTCGCAGGCCGTCTCGAAGTCGGCGAAGTCGAAGTACTTGTTCACACAGTCGTGGCGGACGCGGTCGGTCGCGGTCTCCAAGCCGACGGCGACATCCGTCGCGATCCCGCGGTCGGTGAAGTCACGGAGCTTGTCGGCGTCGACGAAGTCCGGGAGCGACTCGACGACCAGTCGGTCGCGGTCGGCGAACTCGGAAGCAATCGCGCGGCGGCTCTCGGCAGACACCTCGCGTTCGTCGAGGAACGACCCCGAGGTGTAGATCTTCACCTGCTCGGCCGGCTCGTCGGCCTGGTCGCGCTCGTGATCGAGACAGACCTCGATCTGATCCATCAGCGCGTCGTGGGTGACCGACCCCCCTTCAACGCTCTCGGCGACGTAGCCACACATCGTACAGCCGCCGGCGCGTGCCCACCGACAGCCGCCGGTGTTGAGGATGATCGTCAGCGACTGCACCACGCCGTCTGGGGTGTTGTCCTCGTCGAGCCACACCCGGGTGGGTTCGTGTGGGTCGTAGCTGGCGTCCTTCTCGGCACGAATCTCCCGCATCGCCTGGTTGTGGGCGTCCATCCCGCGGTCCTGTTCGTACACCTCGGGTGTCGGCTCTGACTGACTCATTGTCGGGTGGTGGCGATCCGCGGGCAAAAGGGGTCGGGTGTGATCGTTTCGGGGCGGGTGTGGTCGCTCCGGAGCGGGTGTGGTCGTTTCGGTGGGTCGTCCCCATCGCGAACCGCAACCGTTCAAGCCCACCGGCCGCTTACCGACACACATGCACTTCGACTCGCGCACACAGGCGGCGCTCCGCGAGGTCGGCCTCTCGACGGCCGAGATTCGGGCGGCAGCCGACGGTGTCGTCGACCGCGTTCGACAGGACGCCGACGACCTCGCCGCGTTCTTCGAGAGCGGCGGGGAGTACCACACAGATCTACAACTAGCACACGGTGACGCCGATGTGGTCGAGCAACACGTCGAGTGGATCGACCTCTACACGCACGCGGCGGACATCCGCGGCTACCTCCGGCTCGACGGCTGGGGGGTCCCCGTCGAGGGCGGTCGTGTGTTGGATCGTGCCGAGGAGGACGACTCGGAGGGACGACCACGGGCTGTGGAACTCACCCTCGGCGGGAGCGTCGGCGACCGGGTCCGGTTCGCGACGGAGGCGGAGGCACTGTGACCGACATCGACGAGAGCGGGGCGGCTGGCGCCGGGGAAACGGCTGAGAGCGACGAGAACAGGAACGAGGAGACGGCCGACGAGCCGGTCGCGGTGCGGCTCCGCGGGATCTACACCACCGCGCTCACCCAGCTACTGAGCGAGGCGGGCCACGAGGTCGTCCAGGCGTCGCCGGCGATCCGACGGCGGTTCGACCAGGAGTTCGCGCACGCGCCGTTCGACGTGACCTGTGAGACGGGGCCAGACCGGCAGGGGGTCGCACTCCACGGCGACCCCGAGGCGGTCGCGACGCTCCGGGAGGAGCTACTCGTCGCGGTCGACGCGATGGCGTGGACGGACCCAGTCCCGTTGGGTGCTGTTGCACACGGCCGGGTGAGGGAGACGCTCGGCGGCGGTGCGGTCGTCGAGTTAGGTGTCGACGCCCCCGGCGGTCACGACGCGACGGGGTATCTCCCGTACAGTGAGACGGACGACCGGGTCGAGACGGGTGACGACTGTGTCGTCCAGGTGACGCGTGTGACTGCACCGTGGGACGACGACCGCCCGGAGTTGACGACACAGTTGCGCGCCCGTGGCGGGTTGGGTGATCTCGTCCGCGGGCGGAATGAGACCCGCGTTCGCGGCGGCGACGAGGCCGCCGCTCGGGAACTCGCACGGATGACCGACCTACTCGACACGGAGACGCCGGACGGCTGGGGGATCGAGTGGAACCGGGCCGCACCCGAAGCCGGGTTGGACGATCTGACGGCGGCGTTGGACCGCGCCGGGGCTCGCGTGGAGCGGATCGACGCGGCGGTGGCGGAGCCGCCGGCCCCGCCGGCGGTCGCGACGGAACCAGCGACGGCGTGGGTGTGGTTCGGTCGCGCCTCACGGTTCACCCTCGACGGCCACCGACGAACCGTGACGAGCACGATGCCCGGCCACCACCGGACGAAGGCCGCCTCCTCGGCCGCCAGCAGCGGGGTGGATCTGGCCGAGGCGTTGTGTGCGTTCGACGGGACGAGTGACGCGAGTGTGGATGATCAGGCGGGTGCCGGGGACGGCACAGACGACCGGTTCCCGTTTGCGGTCGTCACAGACCAGTTCGGACCGACGGAGGGCGACCGGATCGGGATCGCCCACGGGAAGCCGGACGGGCGGCTCGTCTCGTTGGGGCGTGGCGAGGTGACCAGTCGGGCGTCGGACGGCACCGTCACCGTCGAACGGTCGATGACTGCCGGCGGGACATACGACGCCTTGGAGGCACCGCGGGAGGCTGGCGACACCGCGGTGACGAAGTTCCGCGAGGGGCGGTGGTGGTACCCGACCGTCTACCGGAGCGCCGACGGGGAACGGAAGGGGACCTACGTCAACATCTGCACGCCCGCGGAGGTGTTCCCCGAGGCCGTCCGGTACGTTGATCTCCACGTCGACGTGGTGCGGCACCGCGACGGGATGGTCGAACGTGTCGACGACGACGAACTCGACGCGGCCGTCGCGGCGGGCAACCTCCGTGAGGAGACGGCCGACCGAGCGCGCGCGGTCGCGACGGCAGTCGAACGGGCACTCCAAGACTGAGTCGAGTGATCGGAACGGAGTCGAGCCGAACTGTCGGGACAGACTTCTGACAGGATGTGGCCGTCGCTCTTGTCTGGCGAGCGTCAGATACCGGGGGAGATCGGCAGACGCGACAGACAGCCGGCGTCAGGCTTCCTGTTCCGACTCCTTCCCACGAGCCGGAGAGTCGGCGGGGACGCTGTCGACGCCGTCGTCGGTCAGCTGGTAGAGGTTCTGACGGGCGTCGGCGAAGTAGACATCCTCGTCGACGACGCCGATGTTCTCCAGCCGTTCGAGCGCGTACCGCACCGTCCGGGCCGACAACATCGACTCCTCTACGATCCCCTTCTGTGTCAGCGATCCGTTGTACTCCAGTACCTTGAACACGAGTTTCGCGCTCGGCGGGAGGTCGTCGAGCGTCTCCGCTTCGGACTCACTCATCGTTTCGATTCGAAACGGGGAGTGTGTTAAAGCTTGGCGAAACGCTCCCGTCTGTGGCGCGACGCCACGGGAGCGAACCGTTTTAGTCGGCGGCTCGCCCACTCACTGCTATGGCTACAGAGAACGCCTCCGGGCTCTCCGACCACATGCGGGGCGTGACGGTGACGACACTCGCCTGTGTCGGCGGGATCGTCGCCGCGCTCGTCTCCGCACAGGTGTTCGGGACCAGCGCCGGGGTGGCACAGAGCCGCGAGCCGTTGCTCGTGTTGGTGGGGGCGTTGTTCGCACAGTACCCCGTGTTGGGGCTCGTCGGGATCGATATCGGGGAGTTCGGGATCAAGGACAACCTCTACATCGGATTCATGACCTTCACGTTCTGGTTCATCTCTTATGCTGTCCTGCTGTCGACCGGGGTGTGAGCATGGCCGACGACAGCATCGCGGTCGTCGACTTAGACCGGTGTCAACCCGACCGCTGCAACTACGAGTGTTCGAACTACTGTCCGCCCAACCGAACTGGGAAGGACTGCATCACCACCCGCGAGGAACGCTACGAGGAGGGCGAGCCGTACGACGGCGGTGCCGACCAGATCTGGATCTCCGAGGAGATCTGTCTGGGTGAGTCCTGTGGGATCTGTGTCGAGAAGTGTCCGTTCGACGCCATCGAGATCATCAACCTCCCCTCGGAGCTGGACGACGAGCCGATCCACCGTTACGGGGAGAACGCCTTCGGGCTGTACGGGCTGCCGGTGCCGGAGTCCGGCGGCGTCACCGGCATCCTCGGTCCCAACGGGATCGGGAAGTCGACGGCGGTGCGGATGCTCGCCGGTGAGATGGTGCCAAACCGTGGCGCCCACGACCAGACCCCAACCTGGGAGGCCGTGCTCGAACGGGTCCGCGGGACGGGGCTTCAGACGTACGTCGAACGGCTCGCCGACGACGAGGTCGCGGTCGCACGCAAACCCCAGTACGTCGACCAGATCCCCGACCAGTTCGACGGCGAGGTGCAGGAGTTGTTGGCCGCGACGGACGAACGCGGGGTGCTCGACGAGCTGGTCGACCGGCTCGACATCCGGACGGTGATGGACAGCCGGCTCGACGAGATCTCCGGCGGGGAACTCCAACGGGTCGCGCTGACGGCCACACTCGCCCGCGACGCGGAGTTTTACTTCTTCGACGAGATCACGCCGTATCTCGACGTGGGCCAACGGATGACCGCCGCGCGGCTCGTCCGGGAGTTGGCCGACGACGGCGACCGGGCCGTGATGGCCGTCGAACACGACCTAGCGATCCTGGATCTGCTCGCGGACACGCTCCACGTCACCTACGGGGAGCCGGGCGCGTACGGCGTCGTCACGGACCCCAAGTCAGTTCGGAGCGGGATCAACGAGTACCTCTCGGGGTATCTCGACAACGAGAACATGCGAATCCGGCAGGACGCAATCGAATTCGAAGAACACGCCCCGCGGGCCTCCACCAACGGCCGGCCGTTGTTGGAGTACCCCGAGCTGACCAAGTCGTACGGCGACGGGGCGTTCACCTTGGAGGTCGACCCCGGGACAATCCACGAGTCGGAAGTACTCGGCGTGGTCGGCCCCAACGGGATCGGGAAATCGACACTGGCGAAGCTGTTGACCGGGCGGTTGGCGCCGACGACCGGGAGCATCGACGCGGATCTCGACATCGCGTACAAGCCACAGTACATCGAGATCGACCGGCAGATGCGGGTGGACACGTTCCTCTCGTCGGTGACGGACGACTTCGGCAGTTCCTACTGGGACACGGAGGTTGCCCGGCCGCTCCAACTCAACCGGCTGATGGACCAACAGCTGACGGAGCTGTCGGGCGGTGAGCGTCAACGGGTCGCCATCGCGGCCACCATCTCCGAGGACGCCGATCTCTACCTGTTGGACGAGCCGTCCGCCCACCTCGACGTGGAACAACGCGTCCAGGCGACGACCGCGATCCGGCGGTACGCCGAGCACAACGACGCGACCGTGATGGTGATCGACCACGACATCTACATGATCGACCTGCTCGCGGACCGGCTGATGGTGTTCGACGGCGAACCCGCCGAGCGCGGTCGCGCAAGCCAACCACAGGAGATGCGCGCCGGGATGAACGACTTCCTGGCCGATTTGGACATCACCTTCCGCCGGGACGAACGCACCGGCCGCCCGCGGATCAACAAACCCGGCTC
>JAHENP010000012.1 GCA_018609965.1 Haloferacaceae archaeon | reverse complement strand
GTACCGTTCGCGGGCGTCGGCGGTCGCGTCGTCGCAGTGTTCCAACGCCTCGATGGCCGCCGCCTGCGCGGTCGTCGGCGCCGACAGCATCGTGTACTGGTGGATGCGGTTCATCGCTCGCGTCGCTTCCGGCGGGGCGAGTGCGTACCCTAACCGCATCCCGGTCATCGCGTACGCCTTCGAGAACCCGTCGAAGACGACCGTCCGGTCGCGCATCCCCGGGAAGGAAGCGATCGAGGTGTGGTCGCCGTCGTACACCAGCTCGGCGTAGATCTCGTCGGCCAACACCGTCAGGTCGTGGTCGCGGGCGAACGCGGCGACCCCCCGAAGCTGGTCGTCGGTCATCCGCGCGCCGGTCGGGTTGTTCGGGTCACAGTACAACAGGTGGTCGGCGGTCTCAGCACCCGCCGCGGCCAACGCCTCGCGTGTCAGTGCGAACCCGTCTTCGGGGCGCGTGGGGACGGAACACACCTCGCCGCCGGCGAACTCCACCGCCGGGACGTACGAGACGTACGTCGGTTGGGCAATCGCGACCCTGTCGCCGGGGTCGACCAACGCCCGACACGCTAGGTCGATCCCCTCGCTGGCGCCGGCGGTGACGAGCACCTCCTCGTCGGGGTCGTGACGCACCGCGCGGCGCTGCCCGCTGTCTGTGGCGATGGCTTCACGGAGATCAGCCCGGCCGCGGTTCGCGGTGTAGGACGTGCGGCCGCGCTCCAACGCGCTGATCGCCGCCTCGCGGGCGGCCCACGGCGCGGAGCCGTCCGGCTCCCCGACACCGAGTGAGATCACGTCGTCGCGAGCCTCCGCAAGCTCGAAAAAGCGTCTGATCCCCGACGGCGGGACGCGGTCGACGCGGGCGGAGGGTTCGATCGTCATGGCGTGACCGACCGCCGGTCGTCGTCGTCCGGCTCGTCGAAGACGACCCCCGCCTCGACGTGGGTGTCCATCACGTAGTGTGACACCGTGTTGGTCACTGCCGACAGCCGCGCGACCTTCTCAGAGACGAACGACGACACCTCACTCATCGACTCCCCTTCGACCTCCAAGAGGAGATCGTAGTCACCCGAGACGAGCCGCAACGCCGCCACCTCCGGGAACGACGCGATCCGGTCGGCCACGTCGCCGTACCCCGTCTCGCGGTCGAGCCGCACGTCCAACTCCACGACCGCCCGGACCCGTTCCGTCTCCCGTTCGTCGTTGTCGACGACCGGGCGGTACCCCACGATCACGCCGTCGGCCTCCAGCTCTGTGATGGCTGTCTCGACGGCCGACTCCGAGAGGTCCGTCTGTCTGGCGATCGCTGCGGTGGTCGCACGGGCGTCGCGTTCGAGGATCGACAGGACTCGCTGGCGGTCTGTCATGGTCGTTGTACGGACGGGGTCTGCCGCGGTAAAGACGCTGGCGGTTGGAACAACTGGTTGGCGTGAGAGAACGCTGTGGCGCGATCAGTTGAGGTCGGGCGGCCGGACGCGGTCAGTCGGAGTCGGCCGACTGGACGCAGTCACTCCCATCGTTCGTCCGGGACTCCAACGACTCGATCTCCTCGTCAGTTAGCGTGACGAACGTCTCGTCGAGTGGCTCCTCGAAGTAGTGGGAGACATCGACGATGTCTGTCGACGGGCGGAGAGAGTCGAATCGAGATGGACGAGATTCGTCGCTCACGGTTGATCCTCGGACAGCCACCGTTTCAGTTTGGTGGCTGTCTGTGACTCCGTCTCCCCGCCTACACCAACTCGTCGTAGCGCGCGCCGGTCTGTTTCAGTGTCTCCGTCGAGTAGAGCCGTTCGTGGTCGACCGGGAGGTGGTCGGCGGCGAGTTCGTCGATCTTGGCGTCGACGGCGTCCGCCTCGCGGCCGTGGACCATCGTGAACAGGTTGTACTCCCAGTCGAGTGCCGGCCGGCGCGGGCGGTTGTAACACAGCGTGACGTACGGCAACTCGCCGACCGCCTCGCCGAGATCGTCGAGTTCGTCGTCGGGCACGTCCCACACCACCATGCAGTTGTTCCGAAACCCGGTGACGACGTGGTTGACGACACAGCCGATCCGTTTGATACAGCCGTCCGCGAGCAACCGCTCGGTCGCCGCGAGCACCGCCTCGACCGACACGTCGGCGTCGACCACGTCGTCGACGGCGGCGGCCACGTCACGGTACGGGGTCCGGGTGAGCGGAAACCCGTCCTGGATCTCGACGAGCAACGCCGCCTCCGACTCGGAGAGATCGCCGGTCGCCGACTCCGAGATCCGGGTGGCGGAGGCGTCCGTCTCGGCGACAGACTCCCGAGCGAACGCGTCGTCGTTGACGACCGGAAACTCCAGGTCGATGTAGTAGTCCGTCAGCATCGGGAGATTAAGGACGGTACAGCCGGTTTCGCGTTCGATCTCGTCGAGGATCGCGTCACGCTGTTCCCGGGAGGCGGCGGTGACGACGAACCACATGTTCCATTCGTGGTCGCGGCGGTAGTTGTGGTTCACCTGCCGCACGTTGTTGATCGTCGCCGCCACCTCGTCAAACCGGTCGTCGGGCGCGGAGACGGCCGCCAACGTCGACGAGCCGATCACTGGCGGGTTGAGTACTGCGCCGAACCGCCGGAACACACCCGACTCCCGGAGCCGCTTGACCCGTTCGAGTACGTCCGTCTCCGTCGTGTCGAGATCGTCGGCGAGCGTCGCGAACGGCTCCGTCGTCACCGGGAACCCGCTCTGGTAGTCGTCGATCAGGGCGGCGTCCGTCTCGTCGAGACCGGCACGCCAGTCCGACTCCGTCTCCGGTGTACTCATACTCGCAGGCAGGCATGGGAGACGGGTACCGCTTTCGCCTCGCTGGCGGCCCGACCTGACGCCGTCGGCGGTGCCGTCGTGCTCGACACCGGCCGGAGACGAGACTGCAAGCGGGGAGAAGCTACTTCACCACTGGGGCCGGAGGCGCTGTGTGAATTCGGCGACAACCACAGAGCGACAACGGAACCGCCTGCTCGTGATCGTCGTCGCGGTCGTCGTCTCGCTGCAGTTTGTCGATTCGGTGCTGCTGGCAGGCTCTGACATCCCGGTGGTTCTCGAGTTCACGACGGGGCTGTCCGTCGTCGGGATGCTCACCGGCGCAGCGTGGCTCACCGTCCGTTGGGTGCGGGATCGGTGAGGCGAGCAGGGACCGTGTCGCTCGGTCGGCAAGGTGTTGTCTGTTCGGTCCCACGCGGTGGGGGCGACCGCGCCGTTTTTGCACAGTCGCGCGCAAGCACGTGTATGGCGAAAGCGACGGAGACGGACCCAGAGACGTTCGGCGAGTGGCCGTTGAAACGGCTGATGACGGAAGTGTGTGGCTCCGGCCCGAAGTCGGCCGACGACATGACTCGCGCGCAGGCGACGGAGGCGATCCGACGGATCTTCGCGGGCGAGCCGGACCAGACGACGCTGGGTGCGTTCTGGCTGTCGAACCGGTGGAAGCGCAACAACCCCGAGGAGCTGGGCGCGTACGTCGACGAGATGTGTGCCCGCGTGGAGTCGGTCGCACCCGACGCCGACCCGGTCGACTGTGGCGCCAACTACGACGGCAAAGGCGACACGGCGATTCTCGGCGCCGCCGCGGGGATCGTCGCCGCCGCAGCGGGAACGCCCGTGGTCGCCCACTCCGGCGACCGGGTCCCGACACAGAAACAGGACAGCTACAAACACGTCCTCGACGAACTCGGCGTCCGGACGGAGTTGGCGCCGGCCGCCTCCGCGGAGATGGTCGACGAGACCGGGTTCGGATTCTACTACCAGCCGGCGTTCAACCCGGCCGTCCAGGAGCTGTGGGACCGACGTGATATGATGGGGGTGCGGACGTTCGTCAACACGATCGAGACGCTCGCGAACCCCGCCGACGCCGACGTTCACCTCGGCTCATTTTACCACCTCGCGTTCGCAAAGAAGATCGTCGAGACGTTCGAGGAGAGCCGGGCACACGATCTCGACCGCGTGATCATGTTCCAGGGGATGGAGGGGTACGACGACATCCGGCCCGGCTACACGAAGGTGGCCGAGTGGGAGCAGACGGACGGTGAGGCGTCGTTCACCGACTACGAGATCGAGACGCCGGAGTACGACATGGCGTTCGAGGAGGAAGACCTGGAAGTCGACGACGTGGCCGCAGACTCCGCAACACTCACCGAGGCGGTCGTCACCGGCGAGCGGGACGACCACTGGGCCGACGCCGTCGCGCTCAACGCCGGCGTCCGGATCTACGCCGGCGGTGACGCCGACAGCATCGCCGCAGGGATCGACCAGGCCCGGACCGCAATCGCGGAGGGTGACGCCGAAGCGGTGTTGGCACAGCTACGGGCGTTCTGAGTGTCACGCGACCCGGCCGGTTCTCGGCGGCGATACTCTCGACGGTAGGATTTATACCGAGCCCGTCGAACAGCCGGGTGACCGTGCAATTCGCCGGAAGCGCCGGGCTGTACGAACTGTTCTTTCTCGCCGGGAGCGCCGCAGTCGTGTTGCTGTCGCTGACGGCCCACGTCGTCGGCAGACAGGTCGGCCACGCGCCCGCACTCGGCGGGACGCTCGGACTCGTCGGGTTGTTCACGACCGTCGGCGCGGTCGGGGGACTCGGTGTCGAGGCCGCCACCATCGCGGTGTCACTGAGCACAGCGTTTCTGCTTGTTCCGGTCGTGGTCGGTGTCGGTGTCGCTCGCCTGCTCACCGGGCGGTCGGCTGGTGACATCGCCCGCGTTTTTCCGGGGGCGTGGATGGCCGGGTTGTTGCTCGCCTTGCTCACGCAGGCGGCCGGTGCCAAGCTCGGGCGGATTCTGGCCGGCACACCCGGTCTGTTCG
>JAHENP010000011.1 GCA_018609965.1 Haloferacaceae archaeon | reverse complement strand
TAGCCTGGGCTGAATCTGATATTATCCGTTTCGTTGGGCGGCTGAACCGCCTCAGTCCAGTCATGTACACGGACTCAATTGGCATAAAGGCTCTGTTAGCAGAAACGGGGATGTGTTTTCGCGTTGTCGGATTCATCCCACGCCTAAAGGGGTGGGCTTTCTCCTTGTCACTGCTGTAACTTCTCTACTGGAGTGTGCTGCCACGGCCCGATGTAATCTGTCTACACATGTTGCGCCGGTTCGATACCAACGAGTCGCACGAGTCGAGTAGCCGGCAGATCGTCCGGTTCCGGCTGCAAAAACTCTCACCGCAGAGTCAGGTGACCCGTGTCGACCGCCGACCCGTCGACTAAAGCCGGTCGGAACGCATCAGTTCGGACAGAGTTTAGCCGGATTTCCAGGCTCCCGACAGGGGGCATCAGCAGCAACAGGATCTGCTGCGAGACTGAACAGTGCCACCATCCCCAGCAGCAGTAGCACGCGGGTTGCCTTCGGCTTCGATGCAAGCGTCAACAGCGCGTCCTTGACAGACATGGACATGGGTTAGTGACACGGACATATAATAAGTTCTTTGGAAAGTAACACCATTAGAGATGTGGTAGGCTGCAGAGACGAGCGTCGAAAGGCAACTGTGAATCGGGGACACCGAACGGTGAGTCACTCCCGCCGTTGGAGCCCGACGAACAACAACACTGCAAGAACGACCGCACCGACCCCCAGCCCGGGCGTGACGACACCGCTGGACGGCTCCGTCGTCGGCACCGGTGTCGCCACAGTGCCCGGCACCGGTGTCGCCTCGGTGCCCGGGAACGGCGTCGCCGTGTCCGTCCGGTCGGCCTGTGTGGTCGTCGGGTCGCCGGTCGCGGTCGCGTTGCCGTCCGCAGTCGCGTCGCCGGTCGCAGTCCGTGTCGCGTTCGTGTCGGCCGGCGTGGGTGTCGCCGTCCCGCCGAGGTCGACAGTCCCGAACCCGCCCGTGTGGTTGTCGAGCGCGTCGGCACAGGCGGTCAGCTCCGACTCGGCGGGTGGCGCAGCACCGGGACCAGAGAGATCGTACGACCCACTCGCCCGCAGGTCGGTCGTCGTCGGGCCACGCGAACCGCCCAGATCCGCGTACGCGTCACCCGCGAACCCGCCGACCGGCACGCGCTCCACGTCGTACACCAGCCACGGCGCGTACACCTCCCACACCACCTCACCACGGGGTGTCACCTCGACGACCCGGTTGTGTTTGGAGTCGCCGACGAGCGTGTGGCCGTTACGGAGCCGGTCGGCGTCGCGCGGCCAGTCGAAGCTGGTCTGTGACCCCAGCCGCCAGGTGCGGTCCCACTCGCCGTCTGCGTGTTCGTACTCGACGATCCGGTCGTTCTCGGAGTCGGCGACCAGAAACGTCGTCGTCCCGTCGTCGCTGGTCAGCGCGTCCGGGTTGTGTTGCTCGTAGAGCGTGTCGTAGTCGTCGTCGCGTCCGAGCGTGCGCTCGATCTCGCCGGTCTCGCGGTCGACGAGCACCACCTGATCGAAGTTCCGCGGCGACAACAGGAAGTCGTCGCCGACCCGGTCGACGTCGTTGACGTGGGTCCAGTCGTCCGTGTAGTCGCCGCCCACGTCACGGTCGTAGTGGTCGTCGAACGACCACGTCCAGTCGACCTCCTCGTCTTCTGTGTCGTAGACGACGATCCGGTCGTTGTTCGTCTCGGTGTCGGCGTCGTAGTTTCGCATGTTGGCGATCACGACGTGTGTCCGGTTCAGCGGGTCGGCGTCGTGAGTGTCGGTGTACGGTAACTCCGTCGTCGAGACCGGTTCGCCGGTCTCGGTGTCGAGTTCGTACAGGAGGGTCGTCCCGCGGCGTGTCGCGGTGACGAACAGGTTGCCGTTGCCGAGCGGGTCCACGTCGTACGACCAGACGACACCGAGTTCCTCGCTGCTGTCGAAGGTCCACAGTGTCTCTCCGCGGGGACCGAAGGCGACGAGTCTGGTGGGCTCTTTCCCGCGGTCGTCGCCGAACCGTGCTCCTTGGACGCTGACGACGGTAATACCGTTGGCGGTCGTCGGCTGGTGGCCGGCACACACCGGCGTGTCCGTCTCGGCTCCGTCAGTGGCTGTCTGTGCGGTTGCTGTCGGGACGACAACCACAGACGCGACGACACAGATCACCGCGAGAACGACGAGCCCGGACCACAGACGCGAGCCAGACCCCGAGTCTCTCTCTCTCGGGGGTGAGCGTGTTTCACGCACACCCACGACTGCCACGGGGACTGGCAAGTGTCTTCCTCTCTGTGACGCGAGAAGCGTTCGTCTGTTCGGCCGGGCGTGTAAGCCGTGTCGGCCGACTCTCGTGACGACCCAGACCGTGGGATAGACGACAGAACCAAGTGACGGATAAACGAACACAACCCGTGAATCGGAGACGACTCTGGGCGGTGTTTGAGTTGGTCCTCAGTGCCGTCGGCGCTGTCTGGATGGGATGGGTCTACCGAGAGTCACGCCGTCGTGGCCGCGACGTGCCACTCGACGGTCGGCGTGTAGCCGGTGGTGTCGCGTGGTCGATTGTCTACCACCAGGTTGAGGATCACGACCTCGCGGGCGTGGAGACGAGTCGACTGCGGGGGATTGTCTGGAGTTCGTTGTCGTCTTCCGTGCTGTCTGCGGTGAGCGACTCCGAGGTGGGGGTCGACACTGCCTTCGGCGTGTTCGTCGGGACGGTTCTCCACCGGCTCTGGTACGGGCTGCTCAAACCGTTGCCGACAGAGTGAGACGAGCGTTGGGGCGGCAGGGGCTGGTCCCGAGACCGCCGAGACGAGCGTTGCTGACGGGTTCGCGCGTGCCGTCTGGGAGTCGGTCGGGAACGCCTGTGAACACGGCGGGTCGACGGTCCGACTGTCCGTGTCGCGTCACGGCCAGCTCTGGCGGCTCGCGGCCGCCGCCGACAGACTGGGGATTCCGGACGACGAGCGGACAATGCGCAACCGCGCCGTCGAGACCTCGTTGAAACACGGAAGTGGGTCAGACGCTGGCCCGCGGAGTGGGTGGTCGACGTTTTCAGGAATGTGCTGTCCGTCGACGACGGGACAGTCGCTCGGATCGACCTCTCCGACGGCGACCGTCTCGGCGGGCGGGACTGGCCGTCAGAAACAAATAGCTAAGCCGGCTCGTCTGCAAACAACGTGCCGTCGAACGAATTTGCTGGGGAACACCGCGAGTTGATCGCGCGTCTCCTCACGGACGAGCCGTGTCTCCTGATCGATCCCTCGGCGACGGTGTTGTCGGCCGTCGCCGCCCGCGTTGTCGACGAGCCGTCGGTGTTGCCAGAGACGCGCGTGTTAGCACAGAAACCCGTCCTCAAGACGATCCGCAACCGGCTCCGGCCGGCGACGGCGTTGGCGCAGGCGGCGGCCGACGGTCGGCTCACGACGCGGGTGACCGACGAGCCGGCGCCGACGACCGTGCTCGCGACGCCCGACCAGGCGTACGCGCTCGTCGAGGGCGGAGAAGGTGTCGCCGCGCTCGCGACCGACGCCACCCGCCTCGTCGACGGCGTCCGGACGGCGTACGACGAACAGTTCGAGGCCGCCGAGCCGTTCGACTTCCGGCGGCCCCCGCGGGCGGAGATGTTGGCGGGGTTGACCGACCGGGTCAGTGAGGCGGCCGCGGCGGAGTTCGAGGCGGCCGTCGACGGCGCCGACCGGATCGTCGGGTTGGACGCCGCCGTCTCGTTGGCACTGGTGGTCGCCGCGCGCAACGAGGAGCTGTTGTACGATCTCAGCGGGTGGAGCGAGGACGTGTCACTCGCGAGCAAAGCCACCGTCTCGCGTCAGAAGAGCCGACTCGTCGAGGCAGGGCTGCTCGGAACGGAGAAACAACCGATCGACATCGGCCGACCACGGCTCCGGCTCGTCGTCGACGACGACACGCTCGCCGCGGTTGACACCGCCGACCTCTGGCCGGCGGTTCGGGAGCGCCACCCGGGGACGTGACCTGTGTTGAGGGCGTGTCGCGGGTGTGTCAGGGCGCGTCGACGACCTCGTAGCCGGCTGCGGAGTCGCGTAGGCGGTCGGTGTGTGTCGACACACAGTCGCTGACCGCGACGAGCAACACGTCCAACCCCTTCGTCGCTGCCTCCTCGACGGCCGTGGCTGTCCCGAACCGTTGGTCCGGCTCCACGTCCGCGGTCCGGAGCGCCGTCAGCGCCTCCGTCCCGGCGGCGGCGACGAGGTCCGCGTCGGCGGCACACGCTCGCAGTGTCTCTGCGTCGGCCGCACGGCTCCCGCCGGACTGCACTGACGGCACCTCGACTACTGTCACTGTCCCCAACTCGTAGTCAAGGGCGCCATCGAACTCCGCGACGGCCACGTCCGTCTCCGGGGCCGCGTCCGTCACTGCCAACGCCGTCGGGCCGTTCGACGTGTCGGTGTCGCTCGTCTCCGTCGAACCGTCGGCGTCGCCAGACAACGGTGTCGCGGTCAACACCCCGTCGGTCATCGAGAGGGCGACACGCTGTCCCTCGTCGACGTGGCCAGCGGCGACAGCGGTGTCGACCTCCACGTCGCCGATCACGTCGGCGGAGACGTGGCCGACGTAGGATTCGAGCGCGTCCGTCTGGGAGATGAGCCAGTCGACACCCTCGACGGTCACCTCGTAGCGGCCGCGGGCCTGACGGTCGACGTAGCCGGAGTCCGCGAGATCACCGAGGTGTTCCGAGACGGCCTGTGCGGTGACCCCGATCGTGTCGGCGATCTCCCGTTGGCTCACGGCGGGCTGGCGGCGGGCGATCTCGACGAGCACCCGGTAGCGCGTCGCTGCCCGCTTGCTCCGCAACAGCTCGGGGCCGCCACGCTCGTCGCTCATGCCCCCACGTTCGGGCGCCACGTTTAAGTAGGTTGGTCTCTCGGCCGGCGAGACGCCGTCTCGGGGCGGTCTGTGGTCGGCTCGGGGCCACCGCGTCCGGACCCAGTCACTTTTGCCGGTCGGTGACGAGAGACGGGCGTGAAGACGCCCAGACTCGACGCCCTCGACGCGCCGGACCTCTCGGGGTCGACGGCGTTCGTCACCGGCACGACCCGTGGCATCGGCAAGGAGATCGCGCTCGCGCTCGCGGAGGCGGGCGCGAACGTCGTCTCGACCGGGAAGACGGTTGACGACTCCGACTCCGAGTTGGAGGGGACGATCCACGAGACGGCCGCAGCCTGTCGAGAGCGGGGCGTCGACAGTCTCGCCGTCCAACTGGACGTACGCGACGAAGACGCCGTCGAGGCGGCCGCGACGGCGGCTATCGAGGAGTTCGGGACGGTCGACATCGTGATCAACAACGCCAGCGCGATCCAGTTGGCGAACGTCGCGGATCTCCCGGCCAAGCGGTTCGACCTGCTCAACGACGTGAACGCCCGCGGGAGCTACCTCGTCGCCCGGGCGTTTCTCCCACACCTCCGCGAGCAGGACGGCGCGTGGCTGTTGGCGAACGCGCCGCCGGTGACGACCGACCGCGCGCCCGGGAAGGCGCCGTACGCGTGGTCGAAGCTCGGGATGAGCTTCCTCACGCTGTCGTTGGCCGACGAACTCGCGGCCGACGACGTGGGCTGTAACACGTTCTGGCCGGTCACCGCCATCGACACGCGGGCGACGCGGTACTTCGGGCTCGGCACCGAAGACGACTGGCGTCACCCGCGGATCGTCGCCGACACGGTGTTGGAGATTCTCTCGCGTGACCCCGCGGCGTTCACCGGCAACGCGGTGTACGACGAAGCACTGCTCCGAGCGGCCGGGGTCGACAACTTCGCGCCGTACAACCTCACGGACGGCGATCCGGCACCCACCTCCGCGCAGATGTTCGACGAGACGTTCTCACGGTAGCCGTCGAGTCGGACTCCTCACTCTACGGGCGGTCGTCGGAGACCACACGGTTGAACTGGCGCGGGGCCGAAACGGAGTCGATACTCCATGTCGACAACGGACAGAGAGTACGACGTGCTCGTGTGGGGCGCGACCGGGGTCGCCGGCCGGCTCGTCGCCGAACACCTGACGGATCGCTACACGCCGGCGGAACTGGATCTCGCGTTGGGCGGGCGGAGCGAAGAACGACTCGCGGCAGTCGTCGAGACGTTCACTGGCGCCGACAGCGAGTGGGACGACGTGCCGCTCGTGCTCGGTGACGCGACCGACCCCGACCGGCTCCGGGAGATCGCCGACCAGACGCAGGTGGTGTGTACCACCGTCGGGCCGTACACCACCTACGGCTCGCCGCTGGTCGCGGCGTGTGCCGCCGCCGGCACGGACTACTGTGACCTCACCGGCGAGGTGAACTGGGTCCGAGAGATCGTCGACCGCTACCACGAGACGGCGGCCGCAAACGATGCCCGGATCGTCCACAGCTGTGGGTTCGACTCCGTCCCCACCGACCTGGGGACGGCGCTCGTGCAGGAACACGCGCTCGAAGCGTTCGACACGCCGTGTGACGTGGTCCGGGTGTATCTGGAGGCAGGCGACGGCGGGGTCAGCGGCGGGACGCTCGCGAGCTTCGCGGAGCTGTTCGACGAAGTGTCCAGCGACCCGATCGCCCGGCAGGCGTTGGCGAACCCCTACTCGCTCGCGCCGCCGGGGGAGCGTGACGGCGTCGATCCGGGCGAACAGACGAGTCCGCGACGGGACAGTCTGCGCGGGGAGTGGACCGGCCCGTCCCCGATGGCGGTGGTGAACGAACGGGTCGTCCGCCGGAGCAACGCGCTCCTCGACTACCCGTGGGGGCGGGAGTTCCGTTGTACGGAGTCGATTCCGACGGGTGAGGGGCTCGGCGGCGCGGCCGCCGCGACGGGGATCTCGGCGGGGATGGGACTGGTGACGGCCGCACTGTCGGTCGACCCCGTCCGGGACGCGATGCGGGAGTACGTCTTCCCCGACCCAGGTGAGGGGCCCTCCTCGGCGGAGGCGAAGGCGGGCCGGTTCCAGATCGGTGTGCTCGGACGCGGCACCGCACCCGAAGGGGAGTTCGTCGTCGAGGGCACACTCGCCGCGGACCGCGGACCGGGCTACGGCGCGACCGCACAGATGCTCGGGGAGTCAGCGATGGCGCTCCTGCGGGACGACACGGACTCCCCGCTGTCGGGCGGTGTGCTCACCCCAGCCTCGGGGATCGGCACCCCACTCGCCGACCGGCTCCGGAACGTCGGCTTCGAGATCGAGGTCGGGACGCGGGCGTAGCCCGACTCCGGGGGGATCGACCTCCACCCGTCACGTGGTCGACCGCCACACGCCGCGCGGTCGAAACTCACACGCCACGCCGACCCGTGGAACGGTCGTGCGAGTCAGCGTCATCGGCGGGAGTTCCGTCACCGACGAGGAGTACGCGACGGCCGAACGACTGGGAGCGGAACTCGCAGAGCGGGGCCACGAGATCGTCTGTGGCGGGCTCGGCGGGGTGATGGAGGCGGTCTGTGCAGGCGCACAGCGCGCGGACGGCCACACCATCGGGATCGTCCCTGGAAAGAACCGCACGGCCGCGAACGACTACGTCGACACCGCAATCGCGACGGGGATCAACGACGCCCGCAACGCGGTGATCGCGATGAACGGTGACGGTGTTGTCGCGGTCGACGGCGGCCCCGGGACGCTCTCGGAGATCGGCCATGCGCTCACGTTCGGACGGCCTGTCGCCGGACTCGACACGCACCGCGTCGACGGTGTCTACGGGATCGAACACGTCGACTCGCCCGCCGAGGCTGTCACGCATCTCGAATCAGAAGTCGACGGAGCGTGAGTCGGCTGTAGTGTGTGGGCGACACGTTTTTTGACGGTCGTGGGACGAGAAGCGGCGACGGCGGGCACGCGGCGGCCTGGGTCGACACGAGGGTGGAACCGATCGCGGGCGCGGAACCACCCCCACTCGGCTCGACAGTGGCCTGAACACTCTTGTCCATCCACAGTCTGATACCGACTGACCGTGTCTATCGACAGAGAGACCTTCGAGAACACCAGCGGTGAGGAGCTTGCAGACCTCGCCGTAGTTGATCGTGTGTTGCGTTTTCTGGTCGCCCACGACGACCGGGCGTTCGAGCGCCGGGAGATCGCCGCACGCACCGAGATCGACGCCGACACCGTCGCCACGGCACTCGACCGGTTACACGAACGGGAACTCGTCGATCACAAGGCGACCTACTGGGCGGTGACCAGCGACACGAACCGACTCGACAACTTCGGTCGTTACCGTCAGGCGACGGCTCTGTTCGACGAACAGCTCGGTGGTGAAGACGCGACGGCGTGGCGGGAGCACGCGCCCGACGACCCACACCCGAGCGTCGACGGTGAACAGTGACTGACGGAGAGACGCAACCGGTGTACGAGCGAGGGGACGTAGTTTACGGGGCAGATCCGTTCAAAGGTGACGACGCCGGTCGGCCGTGGCTCGTCGTCTCGAACCACGCCGACCGACCGTTCCACGGCGAGCAGTATCTCGTGGTCACACTGACGACGAAATCGTGGCTGGATGGTCTCGTCGAGATCCCCGACTCGGGGTGGGTCGAGGGAGGGACCCCGGCAGACAGTCGGATCGTCCCGTGGGGCGTCCAGTCGCTCGATCACGACGATGTCGCGTTCTGGCAGGGTCGGGTGAACTCTGCGGTCGTTGAGCGAGCGGTCGCCGCATTAATCGAAGAACTGGAGTGAGGCTCTGTCTGCGAGCCGTTTGACGACACCGGTCCGCCAGCCACGGGTGAGTCCACCGGGACGCCACCTGTGACGACCGCGAGCCGTTGGTACCCACGGCGAGTTACTAACCAGAGCCTGAGATTATAGTAAGATTGTTAAACTCGGGTCCAGTCTTAGCAACTACGATGGCACACATCCACCTCGGCGAGGGGTCGTTCCCGCTGTGGGCGTTGGCAGTGTGGACGGCACTCGGCGTCGGACTGTTGAGTGCAGTCGTCTACCGGCTGCGGACCGGCGGTATCGAGACACGACAGATCGCGCTTGCGGGGATCGGTGCGGCCGCGAGCTTCGCGATCTTCCAGCTGAACGTCCCGATCTGGGGCGGGGTTCACATGAACCTCACCGGGTTGGTCGGGATTCTCGCGGGGCCGTTGCTCGGCACGTTGATCGCGCTGGTGGTGAACGTCTTTTCGGCGGCGATGGGCCACGGCGCGGTCGGGTTGTTGGGCGCGAACGTGTTGGTCAACGCCAGCGAGGCGATTGTCGCCTACTACCTGTTCAGGGCGCTCGTTGGGCTCGACTGGGACGCGTTCCCGGCAGGAGCGGGCGCGGCGACAGTCGGGTTGTCGGTCGGTGCGGTCGTCATGGGCGGGATCATCCTCGTGAGCGGCGTCAACGGGAGCGCGCTCCCGCGGGCGGATCTGGCGGTCGCCGTCGCCGGGCTGGTCGGATTCAACCTCGGGGTCGCGCTCGTCGAAGGGGTGCTCACCGGGTTCGTCGTCCAGTTTCTCGCGTCCGTCCGGCCGGATCTCGTCGGGATCGGCGCGTCCGACGCGGACGCGGAGTCGACGGGGGTGACTGCCTGATGGACCGTTGGAAACAGTACAGCAGTTTCGGCGGGCTGTTCGCCGTCTGTCTCGCTGCCGGGTTGTGGGGGTTCACCGCCACCGGCGGGGCGCTCCCGTGGGCGAAACGCTCTGCGAAGACGCTCCAACGCGGCGTGCAGGAGGGAGGCGGCGCGCTCGTCGATCTCGGCCGCGGGGTCGTTGTCGCCGGCCCGATCCGGAAGGGGGGGCTGGTGACGGAGTTTGCCGCCGTCACGGGGTTGTTGACGCTCGTCGGGATCGGCGTCTACCTCTACGTCGACCGCTACGCGACCGGCTCGGACGGGAACGAGCGGGCGACGCGCTGAGATGAGCCTGTCGAGTCACGTTCCCGATCCGCGGCTGGTGACCGCCTACGCCGAGCACTGCGACGGCCCGCTCCACCGTGTCAACCCGTGGACGAAGCTCGCGGTCGTCGGTGCGCTCGTGCTTGCCGTAACCGTTGTCACCGAACTGGCGGTGTTGGCGGCGGTGTACGCCTCGACGCTGGCGGTCTACGGCGTCGCCGGGCTCCCGTACCGCCGGCTCGCCGCCTGGTACACGCTGCCGGCGTTGTTCGTCGTCTCTGTCGCCGGCCCGCTCGCGTTTCTGGAACCCGGGACACCGATCGCTGGAGCGGTCGCAACACCGGTCGGCGGGCTGTCGGTCACGTGGGCTGGCGCGACGTTGTTCGCGGAGTTGGCCTGTCGGTCGCTGACGGTCGCGACGTTCGCGCTGACGGCCGCGATGACCACCCGCTACGCCGATGTCGCACACCTGCTCGGGCAGCTCCTCCCCCGCCCGGTCGACCAGGTCGCGTTGCTCACCTACCGGTTCACGTTCGTGATGGTCGAGACGCTAGAGGAGTTGCTGAAGGCGGTCGTCTCCCGGGGCGGGACGCTCACCGAGTTCTGGCGCGAACGACGAGTGTACGCACGAATCCTCGGCACGACACTGCTCACCGCAATCGAGCGCTCCGAACGGCTGGTGAAGTCGATGGAGGCGCGCGGCTACGACGGCGACATCACCGTCTACGGCCACGTCTCCCGGCCGCCGGCGACGGAACTCCTCGCGGCCGCCGGCTGTTACGCGGTGGTCGGTGGCTACGTTCTCCTCGACACGGGGGTGGTCGCGTGAGCGATGACACGACACCGGTGGTCGATCTCCGGTGTGGGGCACACACCTACCCGGACGGCACCGTCGGGATACACGACGCGTCGCTGACCGTCCACCCCGACGAGACGATCGCGCTCGTCGGCGGGAACGGTGCCGGCAAGTCGACGCTGCTGGAACACCTGAACGGGACGCTCGTCCCCGACGACGGGGAACTCCGAATCGACGGCGAGCCTGTCGACCCGGACGACGCGGCGCGGGCCCGCGAGGCGGTCGGCTTCGTGTTCCAAGCCCCAGACACTCAGCTGGTCGCGCCGACGGTGCTCGACGACGTTGCCTTCGGTCTCCAGAATCGGGGCGTCGACCCGGAGACGGCGAGGCGACGCGCCCGGACGGCGCTTGCGGATGTCGACGCCGCCCACCTCGTCGACCGGGTGCCACACTACCTCAGCGGCGGGGAGAAACGACTCGTCGGGTTGGCCGGCGTGCTCGTCACCGACCCCAGCGTGATCGTACTCGACGAGCCGCTCGCGGGGCTCGACCCCGAACGCTCCCGGCTGGTCGCCGACCGCATCCGGCAGGTGCGCGAGGCGGGGATCAGTGTCGTCGTCTCGACACACGATCTGTCGTTCGCGGCCGAGATCGCCGACCGCGTCTGTGTGATGGCCGACGGCGACATCGTCGGTCGTGGCACGCCACGCGAGGTGTTCTACGACGACCCCCTCCTCGAACGGGCGAACCTCCACCCGCCGGCACCGGTTCGAATCGCCCGGGCCGCCGGGGTAGACACGACCTCCCAGCCGGTCACGGAGTCGGAGCTCGCGGCCGTCGCGGGCGATACGGTCGCTCCTGGGCCGCCACGACGCGACTGACATGTAGCGAGCGGAAACCCACCCATTCACAGGTGGGTCCGAGCGACAGCACGGTTCGCCAGACCACTGCCGACGGCTATCTGCATCCCCAGCGGTTAATCTACTGGAAACCGCGAAAAAAGTAC
>JAHENP010000010.1 GCA_018609965.1 Haloferacaceae archaeon | reverse complement strand
TTATCTGTTGTCGGGTTCCTCCACGGAGTCAAGCCACATGATATTCGCCTCGACAGCCTGTAAAACCGACCTTTTTCACTCCTTGGGTGGTCGCGCTGCGCGCGCCCACCCAAGGAAAAAATGTCGATCAAAAAGCGCGAGCGCGCCGCACGGCGGCGCGCTCGCGTCTGCTGTCGTAGTGCCGTTCGCTCCGCCTCCGCCACCGCACCGCAGGGTGTCTTCTGTCTCCTCGTCGTGCGGATTCTGATGACAGTTTCCCCGGTTTATTTGTTTCGAGAACATCGTCTAGAGAGGCTCTCGGTCGATCGAGAGCGGTGAAACACCGTATCGTCCGGGACCGCAAGAGGGTCGTAGCTGCGTACGTATTCATAATTCGTGACCGAGTTAGACCTGACGGCGCTGACGGCGGGGCTGTCGCGCCGCGACTGGGACGACACACACGACGGGACGGTGCGGTTCGCGCTCGTCGGGCTGGGCTGGTGGACCAGCGAACACGTGCGGCCGATGCTCGCGGATCTGGACGTTGCGGCCGCGACGGTCGCCGTCAGTGGGACGCCGGAGAAACGCGAACGGGCGAGCGCGGAGTGGGAACAGATCGAGGCGACGCTGTCGTACGACGCGTTCCACGACGGCGCGGCGACGGACCACTACGACGCGGTGTACGTCTGTACGCCCAACGCGACCCACCTCGAACACGTCGAGGCGGCCGCCGCCCACGGGAAGCCGGTGTTGTGTGAGAAACCGATGGAGGCGACGACCGAGCGCGCCCGGGCGATGGTCGAGGCCTGCGAGACTGCGGGCGTACCTCTGATCGTCGGCTACCGGATGCAGACCGACCCGGTGGTCCGCACACTCCGGGACGCGGTCGCGGACGGTTTCCTGGGTGAGCCGGTCCACGTCCAGGGTCACATGTCCCAGCCGATCGGGGAGCTGTTTCCGGACGGCAACTGGCGACTCGACGAGGAGCTGGCTGGCGGTGGCGCCTCGGTGACCGACCTGGGGATCTACCCGCTGAACACGACGCGGTTCCTCCTCGACATCGACCCCGTCTCCGTGCGCGCGACCGCCAAGAGCGCCGGCGCGATGTTCGACGACGTGCCGGACGAACACGCCACTTTCGAGGTGACGTTCGACGACGGCACGGTCGCGCAGTGTGCCGCCTCACAAAACGCCGAGTTCGCCGCCGGACTGGAGATCGTCGGCACCGAGGGCGCGATCCGGCTCGAACCCGGGTTCTTCGACAACGACACCCAACGGCTCACGCTCGTGCGTGGCGGCGACCGCCACACCGTCACCTACGACTCCGTCGGCCAGATGCGCGAGGAGTTCGCCTACCTCGCTCACCACCTGTTGGGCGACGAGCCGGTCGACCCAACCGGCCGCCACGCGCTCGCGGACGTGGCGACCATCGAGGCCGTCTACGAGGCCGCCGAGAGCGACGAGCGCGTCGCCGTCGAGTGGTGACAGGCGACCTCGACCGACCGCCGCGAGTCACTCGTACCGCAGTGCTTCGATGGGGTCAACCTTCGAGGCGCGCCACGCGGGGTAGAGCCCGGCGACGACACCGGTCGTCACGCCCATCGCCACGGAGAAGACGATCCAGTTGATCGGGAGTGTGAACGACACCTCGGCGTACACCGCCGCGCCGAACCCGACGAGCAACCCCAACGGGACGCCGACGACCGCGCCGATCCCACCCAGCAGGACGGCCTCGGTGAGGAACAACTGCATCGTGTCGCGGTTCGTCGCGCCGACCGCCTTCATGATCCCGATCTCCTTGGTGCGTTCGGTGACGGAGACGAGTGTGATGTTGGCGATCCCGATGGCGCCGACGACCAACGCGATCACCGCGATCCCGGTGACGAACCGGGTGATCCGGTCGATCACGTCCTGGATCTCCTCGACCACGTCACCGCTGGTCTGGACGACCACCTCGAACCCCGCGGGCAACAGCCGTGTGGCGTCCGACTCCGCGGCGTACGCCTCGATCTCCGCGCGGGCGCTCTGGACCGCCGTCGGCGCCGTCGTCACCGTCACCTGCGGGTACGCCTTCTGGTCGACACCGAGTGTCGGGCTCTCCGTGGTCGTCCGGTAGTACGGCTCCGTCGGCAGGTAGTACCGCGACTGCACGTCACCGAACGACGAGAGGAACCCGCCACGGGTGCCGGAGACGATCCCGACGACGGTGAGCGTCTCCCGGTCGCCCGACGCCAACTGTAGTGTCACCTCGTCGCCGACAGAGAGGTTGCCGGGGAACGCCGCCGCCGCCCGTTCGTTGATCACCAACTCGGCGGCCCCCTGCCGGAACCCACGACCCGCGACGACGGAGTCGTTGTCGAACGTCGCCGGCGTCGTCGCCGTCGCCTGTCGTTGGGCGACTGTCTGGCCGTCGTGTTCGACGGCGGACAGCTGGACGATCCCCCGCGGGAGGACAGTCTCGACCCCCTTGACCTCCCGGAGCTGTTCGATGTCGTGTTGTGTGAACACCGGTTGGCCCAACCCCGGCCCGCCGGCGGGGCCTTCGTCGTCCGTCGACGCCGGCAGGAGATAGACGTTGTTGGCGTCCGTCCCGCCGATGTCGTCGATGACAGACGCCTCGACGCTCGCGCCGAAGCTGGCGAACACGACGACGGAGGCGATCCCGATGACGATCCCGATCACGGTTAGCGTCGACCGGAGCCGGTGGGCGCGGATCGACCGGCCGGCGATCCGGAGCGTCTCTCGCGGGTCCATCAGGCCACCTCCGGCGTGACCGTCTCGATCTCCTCGATCAGCCCATCCCGGATGTGGACGATCCGCTCGGCGTGTTCCGCGATCCGGCGGGAGTGGCTCACCAACAGGATGGAGTTGCCGGCGTTGTTGATCTCCGCCAACAGCTCCATGATCCCCGCGCCGGTGTCCGTGTCGACGTTGCCGGTCGGCTCGTCGGCCAACAGGATCGACGGGTCCGGGGCGAGCGCTCGCGCAATCGCCACCCGTTGGCGTTGGCCTCCGGACAGTTGTGCGGGCTCGTGGTCGTAACGGTCACCGAGCCCCACCCGGTCCAACACCTCGCGGGCGCGGTCCAACCGCTCCGTGCGATCCCAGCCGTCGAACACGAGCGGCAAGGCGACGTTCTCGACGGCGGTGAGCCGCGGCATCAGGTTGAACGTCTGGAAGACGAAGCCAATCTCCGTGCCGCGGACGGTCGCGCGTTCCTGTTCGGAGGCGGCCCCCAGGTTCTGGCCGCCGACCCGGACGTTGCCGTCGTCGGGGGTGTCGAGCCCGCCGATCAGGTTGAGCAGGGTGCTCTTGCCGGAGCCGCTGGGCCCCATCACCGCGGTGTAAGAGCCCTCCGCGAGCGACAGTGAGACGTCGTCCAACGCCGTCACCGTCCCACCCAGTTCGTACGTCTTCCGCACGTCAGAGAGAGCTACGACCGCCTCCGCCGTCGTCGACTCGGTCGCTGTCACTGGACACGGTACGGCATCGAGGCGGATATAGCTGTGGCGACGGCGCCTCCGAACGGGTGTCTCTGGTCTCCGCGGTTCTGGAGACGTGCGGTGACCAGAACCAACTCCGAGACGGATAGGCCGAGTTCGACCGTCTCCGAGTGGAAATTTTCGCAGTGTCGAAATCGAGTAGCTTCAAACCGTTCGGGCACGGACACACCCTATGGACGTTCGTATCATCGGTGCGCCCAGCGACTACGGGCAGGGACGACGCGGAGTCGACATGGGGCCGTCCGCGATCAGATACGCCGGGCTCTCGACGGAGTTGGAGGCCGCCGGCGCGACCTGTCTGGACGCAGGAGACCTCTCGGTGCCGCGGGCGGAGGAACGCGACCCGGACTACCGCCCGCCCAGCGAGGGGAACGCGAAGTTCCTCCGCGAAACCGAAGACGTGGTGACGCGGTTGGGCGATGGGGTGGCCGACGCGTTGGCCGCCGACGAGACGCCGCTCGTGTTGGGCGGTGACCACTCCGTCGCCATCGGCTCACTCCGGGGGTCGGCCCGCGACGACGAGATCGGCGCGGTGTGGTTCGACGCCCACGGCGACTTCAACACCCCGACGACCTCACCGTCGGGGAACGTCCACGGGATGCCGTTGGCGGCCACGCTCGGGGTCGGGGAGTTCGCGGGCGTCGAGTGGGCGAACGCGCCAGGACTGCGCGAGGAGAACGTCGTGATCGTCGGGCTTCGGTCGGTCGACGACGCCGAGCGACGGATGTTGTCGGACTCGGACGTGACCGTCTACACGATGTCTGACATCGACGAACGCGGGGTCCGGGCGGTCGTCGACGACGCCCTCCAGGTCGCTGGCCACGGTGTCGACGGCGTCCACGCCAGTCTCGACATGGACTGGCTCGACCCCAACGAGGCACCGGGAGTCGGCACCCCCGTTCGGGGTGGGGTGACATACCGCGAGGCGCACCTCGCGATGGAGCTGTTGGCAGAAAGCGAGTTGCTCCGGTCGATGGAGGTGGTCGAGGTGAACCCGACGCTCGACGACTCCAACGAGACCGCAGAACTCGCGACGGAGTTGGCCGCGAGCGCGTTCGGGAAGACGGTGTTGTGATCCAGTCGGCGAGCCGACCGACGGATCAGCCGTCGTAGTCGTAGAACCCCTCGCCGGTCTTCTTCCCGAGCGTGCCGGCTTCCACCTTCCGTTCGAGGAGGTAGGCGGGCTTGTATCCGTCACCCAGCTTCTCGTGGAGCGTGCGGGAGGCGTCCAGACAGATGTCCAGGCCGATGTGGTCGGCAAGCTCCAACGGCCCCATCGGGACGTTCGTGCCGAGCCGCATCCCCTTGTCGAGATCCTCCCTGTCGGCGACACCCTCGTCGTAGGCCCGGATTCCCTCGTTGATCCACGGCATCAACACGCGGTTGGTGACGAAGCCGGGTTTGTCGTCCGACTCCCAGGTCTCCTTGCCGAACGCCTCGGCGACGGCGTGGGCGAACGCCGTCGTCTCCTCGGTGGTGTGTTCCCCGACGACAACCTCGACACCGTCCATGATCGGGACAGGGTTCATGAAGTGGAGCCCGACGACCTGCGCAGGGCGGTCGGTCGCGGCGGCGATGGTGGTGATCGACAGCGTGGAGGTGTTTGTCGCCAACACCACGTCGTCGTCCGCGATGTCGTCGAGGTCGGCGAAGATGTCGCGTTTGATGTCGACATCCTCGACGGCGGCCTCGATCACCAGGTCGGCGTCCGCGAGCGCGTCGAGATCCGTGGTGCCGGTGATCCGTTCTTCGATCGTCGCCGGCTCCGCCGGGAGCGCGTCCTTCTGGTCGAGTCGCGACAACGAGTCGGCGACGCTGTCGAGCCCGTCCTCGACGAACCCCGCCTCGATGTCACGCATCACCACGTCGTAGCCCGCGGTGGCGGCGACCTGCGCGATCCCGTTGCCCATCGTGCCGGCGCCGACGACGCCGACCGTCTCCACGTCAGACAGTGTGCGCATACGAGACGGTGACGACGGCACCGTGGTAAGCGTAGCGGAGCGACATGGACACCCTCAGAGCCGAGCGGAGCGACACACACTGCCGAGGTCGAACAGGAACGAGTCGGTTTACGGAAACGTTGAAAGGGAGTGGTGGTCAACTCGGAGGCAGTGACCACCCAACGGGACGGCGTGGGAGCGTCACCGGAGCCGACGGAACTGAAGTTCGTCGGACCAGCCACGGCAGCGGTGATCGAGGACGCGTCGTTCGCCGCCGCGGGAATCCGGGACAGAGAGGTCTCGTTCGGGATGTTGTTGGACGCCGGCGTCAACCCCGGGGTGGCGGCGCGGATCAGACGCGAACACTCGTTGCCGTGGTCGTTCGACACGGAGGACGACCGGAACGACCTAACTCGCCGGTCCGACCAGGTTCGCGGACTCAACAACGGGGAACGCGACTGGGTCGCCGCCTCTACGGGCGACTGGGCCGACGACGAGCCCGACGAGACGGACGGGGAAAACGAGCGGGAGAGCCCGGGAACGACCCCGGCCGACACCACCGACCCGCGGCCGGAGGGTGACTGGCCCGAGACGGCGCGACCGGACGACACGGACGACGAGCCCGCGGAGACGACGGCGTGGCCGGAGACCGCACGACCGGAGACGACGGGACGGGGTGACACAGACGACGCGGCGACCGATGACACACCGAGCGCGGACAGGGAGTCGCCCGACGACGTGGGGCCGTGGCCGGCCACCGCTCGCCCGGGCGGGTTCGCGTCCGACACCGAGGCGACCGACGAGCGGACGGACGCGCCCGACGCCGGGACGACCGCCGCCGGAGACGGGACCGGCGACCGACAGGCGACCGCAGACGGCTCCGGCGACCCGGTGCAGGCGGAGACCGCCTGGCGGGAACGCTCCGCGCCGGTGCCGGTGACGGAACTCGACGGGGTCGACGACGAGACGCGAGAGACGCTGGCGGCCGCGGGGATCACTTCCGTCCGGTCGTTAGCGACGGCCGACCCCGCCGCGGTGGCGGCGGCGCTCGATCTCTCGGAAGACCGGTTCGCGACGCTCCGCGAGACGGCGCGGTCGTTTCCGGACTAGAAAATTACTCTAATCCGAGTTAATATCTTTGCACGAACGGCCCCGATGATTTATACTGTCTCGGCGCCCCGTTTCGACCGATGTTACCGGACGCCGACGACGCGATCACGCGAGACGGGAAGGCGCTCATCCTGGCGTACGACCACGGGTTGGAACACGGGCCGGTCGACTTCGAGCCGAATCCGGAGACGGCAGACCCGGAGGCGATCTTCGAGTTGGCCACACACGACGCGGTCACCTCGGTGGCGGTCCAGAAGGGGATCGCGGAGGCGTACTACCCGGAGTACGCCGACGAGGTGAGCCTGTTGACGAAGCTCAACGGCACCTCGAACCTCTGGATGGGTGAGCCGGACACGGCGCTCAACTGCACCGTCGACTACGCCGCCGAGGCGTTGGACGCGGACGCAATCGGGTTCACCGTCTACGCCGGCGCGAACGACGAGGTTGAGATGGCCGAGGAGTTCCGTCGGGTCCAGGAGGCCGCGCGCGAACACGATCTGAGTGTCGTCATGTGGGCGTACCCGCGCGGACAGGGGCTGAAGAACGACACCAAGCCGGGCGTGATCAGCTACGCCGCGCGGATGGGGTTGGAGTTGGGGGCCGACATCGCGAAGGTGAAGTATCCCGGCGACGCCGACGCGATGGCCCACGCGTGTGAGATGTCCGGTCGGACGAAGGTGGTGATGTCCGGCGGGTCGAAGACGGACGACCGCGCGTTCCTCACGACGATCCGGGAGGCGATGGACGCCGGTGCCGACGGGTTGGCCGTGGGGCGGAACGTGTTCCAACGCGAGAACCCACAGGAGATTCTCGACGCGTTGGAGGCGGTGATCTTCGAGGAGGCGTCCGTCGACGAGGCACTGGAACACACTGGCGCGGCCGCCGTCGCGGACGACTGATGTCCGGCGGTGACCCCAGCGACCAGACGGACCCGGTCACGGCAATCTTCGACGCGGTCGCGGCCGTCGCAAGCGAGATCCGGGCGTCGCTCCCGGGCCGGCGGCGGTACCTCGACGAGGAGAACCCCTCCGGAGAGACAATGTTGGCCGCCGACGCGCACGCCGACGAACTGATCGCGGAACGACTGACCGAACTCGACGGGGTCGGCGCCTACGCCAGCGAGGAAGGGGAGTCCGTCGTCGACGCCGGCGCGGGGCTGTCGGTGACGTGTGACCCGTTGGACGGCTCCTCGAACATCACCTCGAACAACGCGGTCGGCACGGTGATCGGCGTGTACGACGCCCCGTTGCCGGCCCGCGGGACGGCGCTCGTGGCGTCGGGGTACGTGTTGTACGGCCCGTTGACGACGATGGCTGTCGCCCGTGACTCCGTCGTGGAGTATCTGGTCGCAGACGGCGACCGCGACCGGCTCGGCGAGGTGACGCTGCCGGCGGAGCCGATGGTGTACGGGTTCGGCGGTCGGGTGCCGGACTGGTCGCCGGCGTTCACGTCGTACGTCAGAGAAGTGGAGTCGGCGCTGAAACTGCGGTACGGCGGCGCAATGGTCGGGGACGTGAACCAGGTGTTGGAGTACGGCGGGATCTTCGGCTACCCCGCCGGCGACGGCTATCCCGACGGAAAGCTCCGCCACCAGTTCGAAGGGAACCCGATCGCGTATCTGATCGAGACTGCCGGCGGCGCGTCCTCAG
>JAHENP010000009.1 GCA_018609965.1 Haloferacaceae archaeon | reverse complement strand
CGCGACGATCACGAACCGGAGCCGACTCGGCCAACTCCGGCTTTCTGTCGACGTCGGGGTCGACTACGACGCCGACCTGGAACGAGCCGAGACTGTCGTGCTGGAGACGCTCGAAGGTGTCTCGACGGTGTTATCGAATCCGACACCACAGGTGGTCCCGAAGTCACTGGGTGATTCTGCGGTCGTGTTGGAGTGTCGGTTCTGGATCGACAACCCCAGCGCCGCGAGACGGACGGTCGCGACGGCCGCCGTCGTCCGCGAGGTGAAAGCCGCGCTCGACGAGGCGGACGTGAAGATCCCCTACCCGCAACGGGAACTGCTCGGTCGCGAGGAGGCCGGCGGATTCCGAGTCGAGAGCGACCAGCGTCGGGCCGACGAGAGACGGACGACGCCCGCGACCGACGGCGGCGACACGGACGGGAAGTGACGCGGGTTCGACGCAGTGGTCTCACTCGCCGACCCACACTATCTGCCCGTCGTGTGGGCATCTGACCCCGTGCTCAACCAACCACACTCGAACACCAGCGTGTCGACCGACGGGAGCCGGTCCGTGTCGAACAGTCAGGTGTCGGCGGCGTAGTCCGCTCGCCGTTCGAAACGTCTCTCCTGATCGGCTGCCGAGCGGTCGTACCGACAGCGGCCGATCTCGCCGGCGTGGTCCGGGTGCCAGTAGGTGAGCAGACACCGTCGACACCCCGGCGGACGAGATTGTCGACGGTCTGTTCGGGCGTGTCGACCAATCGTCTCAACTGCCGGGACAGAGAGGCTGTAGCCGCGCCGCGCGTCTGGTTTGCCGTCAGCGCCAGCCCGACAGAGCCAGCAGTCACACCCCGACAACGGGAGCGGCTGGCTCCCGGCCGTGCCGAGAAGCCGGAGACGGGAGGACATATGTTGGTAGGATGAACAGTGTCGGGGTGCCGCCAGCCGACGAGTTACCCCCCACTCGGTCGGGTGGCTCGGCGCCAGCCAAGCAGTAAGCCGGCGAGTCCGCCGGCGCCCAACACCAACGACATCACGACGATGTCGTTTCGAATCCCGACCACATACAAGCCGAGACCGCCGAGGCCAGCGACGGCGTAGCCGACCCGTCTGACCGTCTGTCGGTCGAACTCCGTCGGTTCGACGGCCACCACCCCAAACACGACACCGTAGGCCCCGACCAACACCGCAGTCGGGAGACTTTCATCCGCAACTACTAGAGCGAACGCGAGCACGAGCACGAGCACCGAGAGGCCGGCTCTGGCGAGTTTCGAGTAGTCCATGTCGTCAGTTGACCTCAACTCGCTTTAAATGTGATCCCCGTGTCATCGTGTGAGAGAGGAGGCCGGGTCGGCACCACTGGCACGCAAGGGAACACGACTGTCACACCGTCGGGAAAAAGAAAGACAGGTCAAAGCGCCGACTCACTTCGGCGGCCGCAGCCGGTAGTAGCGCCGGTTGAGATCGTACATATACCCCTCACGCATCGTCTTCAACACGGCGTAGGTGAGACACGCCGTGACGATCGGCAACAGGAACGCCAGATCGTTGATGATGTTCACGTTCATCGGCATCAGATTCTTGACCGACAGCACGGAGATGGTGAACGCGAAGGTGACGCCGCCGACGCCGATCGCCGCCCAGAACGGTTGTTCCACCGGGCGGCGCGCCGCGCCCTTGTTAATGAACGGGACGATCGAGATGAACCCGACGACGACGACGTTCGCGAGCACACCGAACGTCCGGTCGGCCATCAGCTTCTGGCCGCCTAAGATCGACAGCTCGGGGTTGAGGAACCCCAGCTTCAGCAGGCCGAACGACCAGTAGAGATACCAGTCGGGGAGGATGATCGCCGGCGTCGAACTGGGATTCGCCGGGCTCCCGATGTGGGGCGGCATCGTCGACGAGAGGAAGAGGATCATCCCGACGAAGAACGACCCGATGGCGAGGTTCCGGATCACCTCGTGGGGCCAGGTCGGGAACGCCAACACGTCTCGTTCCACGTAGTCGGACTCTCGCCGGAGGTCCTCGTCCTCGCGGCGCGCCCGCTCGAAGTACTCGTAGGTCAGCCGGGAGAGCCCCTCCGTGCGTTCCTTCCGTTCGCGCCACGTCGGGGTCTCGTCGTCCGGCGCGACGATGCCGGTGCCGCCGCCGTCCGTCCGGGGTTCTGCGTCCGTTTGGTCTTGTTCGCTCATGGTTGTGTGTCGTATGTCCTCAGTGTGGCTCTGCAATCCCCTGCACCCAGACGATCCCGATGTGGATCGCGATCAGCGACGTGACCACGAACGGGAGCAAGAACACGTGCAGGATGTACATCCTGATCAGTGTCGACTGGCTCAGGGAGAACCCGCCGAAGATGAGCTGGGCGATCCACTCACCCGCCAACGGGATCGAGAGACTCATTTCGACGCCGATCTGGCCGGCCCAGAAGGCCAACTGATCCCACGGGAGCAGGTAGCCCGTGTAGCCGAACACCATCGTCAGCGAGATCAGGACGATCCCGAGCAGCCAGTTCAGCTCCCGCGGTTCCTTGTACGCCCCGGTGAAGTACACCCGGAGCATGTGGAGGAACACTGCCGCGGTCATCACCTGTGCCGACCACCGGTGAATCGACCGCAGCATGAACCCGAACTGGAGATCCGTCATGATGAACGTGATCTGCTCGTAGGCGACCGAACCGGTCGCCGCCGTCCCCGCCGCGTTCGACGGCGTGTAGTAGAACCCGAGTAACGCCCCCGAAATCGCCGCGACGACGTACGCGAGGGTGCTGAAGAACCCGAGCGTGTACAACGGGTACCAGTACCAGAACTTGTTGTCCAGGTCGTACTGTTCGGTGTGTGATTTGGGCATCTGGAGGTTGACCCGGTAGTAGAGGGTCTCCAACAGCTCCAGGTAGTCCACAATACGGAACCGTTTGTCCAGCCAGACCAACGCCGTCAGAAACGTCTTCTCGACGGGCGTGAGGTCCTTCTCCTGTAGCCAGGCGTTGTGGTCGTACTCGTCTTTCTTCTGGAGACTCATCGTATCACCTGTAGGGGTACACCGCGCGTTTCACCTGATCCCAGGCGCCCTCGCCAAGAGCGGAGCCGTCGACATCCTCCTCGCGGATGTACAGATCCTCCCACTTCCGGCGGCGCTTCTTCACGATCACCACGTCCGGGAGGAACTCCTTCCGGTACAACGCGAGGATGAAGGCGAGATCGACGAAGATCGCCGCCAACAACCCGCCCAGGAACATGTTCCCGGTGTCGGACAACCCCCACCCGCTGACGAGACCGTACGTGAACATGAACACGAAAACGATCTCTAAGACGGTGAGGAGGATGATCGCGATTGCCGCCGCGGTGCTCTCCCGTGCCGGTTCGTACCGGTGAATGTCGCCGTACGTCGACCCTGTTGATGACATGTCTCGTTACCTCCCAGTCCCCGTGTGAGGGCTCTCGCCGTACTTCAGCACGTAGAAGGAAAAGACCACGGTCATCACGATTCCGAGAATCGTCGCCGCACCGACCCAGTGGGCCTGGATCGGGACGCCCAACTCGTGGAGTTTCTTCCCGCCACCGCCGCCGACGCTTTTCGTCGCCACGTCGCTACCCACGGCGATTGCGCCCAGCATGCTCAGCGCCTTGTGTGGCTGACAGAAGTACTTGTAGATGCCGGTGGTGTCGAACGTCACCGAGAAGCTGAAAGCCCCCGATTCCTTCGGTTCGTGACCAGAAATGCCGGCACCGTCGGGCATCTCCTCAAACAGGACGTTGTGGCTCTTGTTGCCCGTCCACTCGAAGGTCACTTCCGTCCCCGTGTCGATCCACAGGTTCGTCGGTGCAAACGCCACCTCGCCGCTGCCGGCGCCGACCGTCACCGTTACCGAATCGCTCCCTCGTTTGTCGGCGTACTTCCCGCCTTTCGCGTCCTCCGTGTAGCCACCAAAGTCGGGGCGTTCACTGCCGCCACCCCCCTCCCCCTCGGCGGCCGCGGCGGTTGCGGACGCACCCGCTCCAAGTGCCGCGGTTGCCCCGCCGGCGGACCGCACGAACTGCCGCCTGTTCATGTGTAGCTCGCTCTCGTCTTCGGTGGTACTTGAACCCTCCGACCTCGCAATGATCGCCGTCCCGTACGGACGTTTGCGGGTCAGGCGTCGGTGTTCTCGTCGGCTGACGCCGGTTCGTCGTCGGGAGTGAACTCGT
>JAHENP010000008.1 GCA_018609965.1 Haloferacaceae archaeon | reverse complement strand
CCGGTCCCCTCGATCAGCCCCGCAGAGCCGGTGAGACTGTAGTTGCCCGACACACCCTGGTCCGTCATCGTCGGGCCGTTCGACTCGTCACCGGTGCCGAGCCGTTCGGCCTCGTAGGCACCCCAGGTGGCGTAGTACTCCCAGACGATCTTCCCCTGTGGCGTCACCTCGATCACGCGGTGGTTCAGCGAGTCCGTGATCAGCGTATTGCCGTTCGGCAGGCGGTCGGCATCACGGGGCCAGGAGAGTTGCCCGGCGCCGACGGTCCAGATCTGTTCCCACTCCCCGTCGCGTTTCGTGTACTCGACGATCCGGTCGTTCTCGGAGTCGGCGACGAGGATCGTCGGATTCCCCGCCTCGCTCACCAGCCAGTCGGGGTTGTGTTGCTCGAACAACGTGTCGTGGTCGCCGTCTGTTCCGAGTCGCTCGACGATCTCCTTGCTCTCGCGGTCGACGACGATCGCCTGATCGAAGTTCCGGGGCGACAGGAGGAACCGCCCATCACCGATTCGGTCCACGTCGTTGACGTGGCTCCAGTCCTCCGAGAACCCGCCGTCGGTGGTGTTGGGGAAGTGGTTTCGGAACGTCCACTCCCAGACAAACTCGTCGGCCTCGCGGTCGTAGATGACGATCCGGTCGTCACTCACCCCCGCTTCCTCGTCCCAGTTGCGCATATTGGCAATGACGAGGTTCCCGTTCGGGAGCATGTCCACGTCGTGGGTGTCGGTCATGTCGAACCGTTCCTGCCAGACGGCCTGGCGGGTCGACCGGTTCAACTCCATCACTAACGTCCCGTCGGGGTTCGTGGAGACGACGAGCAAGTTCCCGTTCGGCAACGGGTCGATGTCGTAGAACCAGGTCGCGTCGTAGCCGCCACCCTCGAAGGCCCAGTTCGTCTTCCCCTCCGGGCCGGCAGAGACGACACGGGCGGGTTTCTTCTCTGCGCCCTGCCCTTGGAAGTGGAACCCCTGAATCCCGACGACAGTCGCGTTGTCGGCCGGCTCCGTGACCGTGCCCGGCTCCAACCCGACCTGTCCGGGCGTGCCGCCGGACTGCGGCGTGACCGCACTGACGCCCGCGGGCGTCGCCAGCCCGACCACGACGAGGAGCGTCACCAGTCTGGCGAGACCGTCTCGCCCACCGAGGCGATCTGTGAGCATCGTGTGTCTCCCTGCCGCGGTACAGTTGAAACGCTTGTGTTCCGGGACGAGCCTGCCAGACGAACGCGGCACTCCGCCGCCAGACAGACCCACGGTGGCACCCTCTCACCGCGACGAGACACCTCGCAGGCTACACCGAACTATCCACCGCGCCACCGCGGCAACCGGACCAGCAGAGCAACGGTCACCACCTCAGTCGAGTGAACCCACACGCCGCCGGACAACAGGACAGAAAATCACAAGCTGTCGCGGATGCGGAGCGGTCGCGGATGCGGTGCGGGTGCGGAGCGGATGCGAACGCGGAGCGGGTGTGGTGCGGGTGCGGACGCGGAGCGGGTGCGGATGCGGAGCGGACGCGGATGCGGACGCGGAGCGGACGCGGATGCGGAGCGGGTGCAGACAGCACTACGACAGCAGACGCGAGCGAGTGACCGAACGAAGTGAGGGAACGAGCGAGCGCCTTTTTGATCGACATTTTTTCCTTGGGGTGGCCGACCGCAGGGAGGCCACCCCGAGGAGTGAAAAAGGTCGTTGTGTCGTTCTACATGAAATCCTCGATACTCGTCGGCTTGTTGTTGTCGTTCTCGAAGATCGACGCCAGCGACGTGTCGAGAATCTCCAGCCGTTGTTTCGTGTACTCCCGACAGCCGAACTCCGCGGCGACCTCCTTGGCGGTGTCCATGTACTTGTTCACCGACCCGCGGTGGACGGTGAGGTTCACGTCGCCGCCACACTCCCGGCAGGCGCCGGTCAGCGGCATCCGACGGTACTTCTCGCCGCAGTCGAGACACCGGGTCTCCTGGCTGGCGAACGCCCGGAGGTTGCCGATCAGGTCCGGCAGGAAGTGGGACTCGATCACCCGTTCGGCCACGTCCGTCTCGTCGACCGCGCGGAGCGTCCGCGACAGCTCCAACTGTGCGTCCATCTTGTCCATCATCGAGCCCAGCGTCTTGTACGCCGACAGTGACGGCCCCATGTGGATGTTCGAGGTGTCGTGGGTGTGGTCGAACCCGCGGTACTGGCCGTCCGTGTCGAGGGTGTCTTCGGCGATCTGCACGTCGACCGCCTCCGGGTCCGCCTGCTCGCGTGTCGCCTCGTAGAACGCTCGCGGATACTGGTCGACGATGTCCATGTTGTGGGCCTCGTCGTCGATCTCTGTCGGGTCGATCCGCGAGGACATCACCAAGGGTGCATCCATCTTTCCGCCGCGCTGATCTGGCAAGAAAGTCTCGGAGAAATTCAACAGTCCGTCGAGCAGAAGCATGACACAGTCCTCGTCGCCGTCGCACTGGGCGACGTATGTGTCTTCGGCGACGAGCGCGTGCGTTCCCTCGACTGTGAGGTTGTACGTGTGTGTCGTGCCGCTCTCGATGATCTCCGTGCCAGTCACCGTGGCAGTCGCGGTGCCGCCGTCGGTGGCTGCTCGGTCCGTCGTGGGAGCGCCGCGTTCGGTACCAGCGCGCTCGTCGGCGTCGGGGACGCCGCCGCGTGCTGTCGGCACCGGGAGTTCGTCGCCGACGGCGAGGTCGCGAGCGTCGGCGCGTTCGAGTTTATCGGCGCGGGTGACGAGCATCGAGTGGTCCGGCGTCACGGTGAGCGTCCGGTCGCCATCGACCCGCACCTCGACCATGTGGTCGGGTGCGTGGTGTCTGCTCACCGCCTCCACCGGACGGCGGACCTCCTCGCCGTTGGCAGTCACCGACGGCACCCACACGTCCATGTCGTCTAGTTCCGAGACGACCGTTCCGAAGTCGTCCGTCTCTGCGCTCGCCTCGTCGAGATAGCGTTCGACGAACGTCTCGATCCGGTCGTGGTGGACCGCCCCCGTCTCGTCTTCGTACCAGAGCTTCGTGTCTGGGTGGAAACAGTTCCGCCGTTTCGCCGCGTGGAAGTACGGGTGTGCGTAGCCGACCGCCGCGGAGGTGAACCCGACAACACGGCCGACGACCGCGGCGCTCGTGTGGGGGGCCATCCCGAACACCAGCTCCCCGACCAGATCGTCGCGTTCGTTCACCTCGTAGAACGGCTCCAGATCGTAGAACCCTTCCAGTAGGTCGTCGACGAAGTCCGCCGTCCGCATCATGTGTTGGGCGGCACCGTCCGAGAGGACGATGTCCTGCACCTTCAGTTCGACCAGTTGGTCGTCGTGGCGCAACGGCTCGCCGTCGACATCCGTCTCGTAGCCCAACTGACGGAAGTGGTCGGCGGTCACGTCCAGTTCCGCCGGCCGGACGGCCGTCACCGGCAGATCGGTCATGTCGTAGCGGACGGTGCCGTCTTTGAACGCCGAGACACCGTGTTTCGCCCGCAACACACCTTTCCCCAGCGGCTCGGGCGTCTTGTCCGCCGACGACAACCCCTTGACGCCTTTCAGCATCTCGAAGGCACCCTCCCGTTCCCCGATGTCGTCGAGTGCCGTCGCCAACGTCTCGTTGAGGTCGATCGTGAACTCGCGGGGGCTCTCCACCTCGCGGTCACACCGGTCACAGACGACGCGGCCGGACTCGTCTGGTTCACACACCGTCTCGCACTCCCGGCACTCGTAGTACGGCTCCGTATGTGCGCCACAGTCACACTGGAGTTCGTACGTGTGCTCCCCGCAGTCGGGACACGCGCGGTCGCCGACCCGGGCCTCGATCACGCCCCGACCCGCGTCCGTGCGGGTGCGGGCCGCCTCCCCGACAGAGCGTTGGTTCCCGCCGGCCTCCCCAATCGGGAAGAGGGTGTGGACCGCCGGCGACAGCTCCCGGGACTCGGACTTCTCGGGGCGGCCCATCCGGTTGCCAACCCGGGTCGGGGCACGCTCCCGGACCTGGAACGGTGTGACGGCGTTGGCCGCACGGATCGCGTTGTCCCCGTCGTCGTACGTCCGTGCCGACTCCGGAAGCTGGTCCCAGCTCCGGCGGAGCGCGTCGTCGATCCCCAGTTGGCGGAGCAACGGCCGGAACGCCGGCACTCGGATCGCGTCTGCCGTCTGGGTGTGTTCGACCAACAACGTCTCCAGCGTGCGGGCGACAGGCTCAATCCCCTCGACCACCAACACGTCCCCCGTCACCTCGCCGTCGGCGACAGCCGCAGCCAACTGCTCGAACTCGTCGACGGTGATGTCGTGCCAGAGGTAGGTGTACGCCGGGTGGAACGGTGCGTCGTAGTCGTCGGCCCACGCCAACGCCTCCTCTGGTGTGGGGTCGTCGAGTGAGACCGTCGGGTCGTCTCGCAACGCCCGTACGTCCGCGCCGGCGTCGGCGAACTCCTGGACCCACCACTCGACCGCGTACGCCGCCGGCGCGAGCGGGTGGTTGTTCTCGACGAACTCCCCATAGTTGACGAGATACTCCCCCAAGTCGAGAATCTCCTCGACGCCGTTGCGGACCGCCAACGCCTCCTGTGGGTCGTCGATCCGGCGCACGTCCCCGTTGGCCAGCCGGACGGTCGGCCCCTCGATGGAGTCGACCGGCACCACGCCGGCGGCTTTCCCCGGGCGTTCCGTCTTGATCTGTGTCCCGGTCGCGAGGAAGTCGTCGACCAGATGCATCATCGCTGGGTGGACGCCCGCGGTCGCGAACCCGTGGTTGCGCGCCCGCCCGTAACGGAGCCGGAACCCGCCCGACTCCGAGGGGTGGCTGAACACGGGACGGCCGGCGATCAGGTCCCGGAGGAACTTCTCGCTGGGCTCTGCGCGTGGCGGTACGTCTCCGTCGGTGTCCTCGTCACTGCCGTCGGTCTCACCGGCGTCGGCGACATCCGTCCCTCCCTTGCCCGCGGTGTCACCGCCCGTCGCCTCGTCGGACTCGCCGTCCGCGTCGCTTTCCCCGTACGTTCCGTCGATGAGGTCCTGGAGCCACGGCCACTCGACCTCGTCGAGTTGGCGGGTGTACCGTTGAATCTTCGGCGCCTTCAGCGCGATCCCCTCCGCGAGCACGAGACACATCCCGCCCCGAGCGGCGTTGGTGTCGATCCGGTCGAGATCCCGGAACCCCTCCACCTCCCGGTCGCTGGTCGCCTCCCCGTCGAGCATGATCGGCATGCGGTCGGCGATGAACGTTGTCTCCGCCTGCTTCGGCGTGTACTGGAGCCCGGTCTCCGAGTCGTAGAGATCGATCTCTTCGGCGTACCGCTCGACCTCCTCGTCTCGCGGGCGGAACTGGTCGATGTCCAGCAACGACCGCGCGTAGTCGGCCACCAACACGGACAACGCCTGTGCGGTGCCGCCCGCAGACCGGATCGGTCCGGCGTAGTAGACGTTGACGAACTGTGTGCCGTCGTCGTTCTCCAACAGCTCGACCCGGTCGATCCCCTCGATGGGGGCGGCGACGACCCCCTCCGTCAGGAGCGCGACCGCCGTCCGCACCGCCCCCTCGATCTTCCCTGCCGGGGAGTCGAACTCGCCGACGGTCCCCTCGACGAAGTCCGTCACGAGTTCGAGTGCGGCCTCCTCGCGTGACATCTGGCCGTCGAGTTCGCGCACCCGCTGTGCGACGCCGTCGATCCCGAGGATGTTCTCGACCCGGTCGGCCATGTCCCGCGCGACCGGGATCTCGATTGCCGGCTCCGGGTCCAACCCGCGTTGTTTCGCCGCCCGTGCGCGGTCGAACGCCTCGTCGAGTTGGTCCTCGATCCGTTCGAAGTACCGCTCGTCGGCCGGTCTCACGCCGTCTCCCCCCGGACCGATCGCCGTCCGTCTCCCGTCGGTCCTCGTCGTCTCACGTCGCACCTCTGTGCGCCCGACCGACTAAAAGCCCGTGTCCCGCTCCACGCGCACAATCGTTTCGATTCCAACAAAACAGTACTAATACCGAGCGGGGTTCAACCCCGCCACCGTGTGTGAGAGTGTCTGTACCAGAAAACAACCACGTCGTCGACGAACTGGAAGACCGGAGCGCCGAGGGCCGCGACAGCACCCACCTCACGTCGATCTTCGCGGAACCGTTGTGACGACCACCCGCGTCCGGTGGTCTCTCGGCGGTTCGTGGCGACTCACCGCCTGCGCGCGTCCCAGCCGCCGCTGGGTGGTCACCCACAGTGACCCGGACAGCTGTCAGAGGGCTTTCATTCTAGCGAAGTTTTATGTAGTGTACTACCGGAGTAGGGTTAGAGCGATGGAACTGCAGGTGCTGGTCGTCGACGACAGCGAGTTCTACGCGAACCACGTCGCCGACGCGTTGGCGGCACACGAGGAGATCCAGACGACGGTGCGGACGGAGCCGCGGCTGGCGCGGCGGGTGATGTCGCGGACGGAGATCCACTGTGTCGTCAGCGACTACCAGATGCCGGAGATGAACGGGGTGGAGCTGTTGGAGTCGATCCGGGCGGACGGCCACGACCAACCGTTCTTCCTGGTGACCGGCGAGGGGAGCGAGGCGATCGCGAGTGAGGCGATCGCCTCCGGCGTCACCGGCTACGTCCGGAAGGACGGCGGTGACGACCAGTTTCAGGAGCTGACCAACCGGATCATCAACGCGATCGAACAACGCCAGACACAGCAGAAGTACGAACTGTTGTTCGACAACATGCCGGAGCTGCTCGCGTACATCGGGACAGACGGCGTGATCCGGACGGCGAACCCGGCGGCCCGCGAGGCGTACGGGGCCGACGAACTCGTCGGTCGGAGTTTGTTCGACCTCCTCCCGGAGGCGGACGCACAACGGTACGTGGCCGCGGGCCGGGACGCGCTCGACACCGGCGAGCCGACCCGGTTGGAGGGGCCGATCGGCGACCGACAGTTCTCACAGATCTACGTTCCCGCCGAGATTCCGGGGGAGCCGCCGATGTTCCAGGTGAGCGCCCGGGACGTGACGGACCGCAGGGAGGCACAACAGAAGCTGGAGGCGACCGTGGAGAAGTTAGCGGAGTCCAACGAGCGGCTCGAACAGTTCGCGTACGTCGCCTCACACGATCTCAAGGAGCCGTTGCGGATGGTGACAAGCTACGTCCAGCTGTTGGAGGGGCGGTACGCCGACCAGCTCGACGAGGACGCACAGGAGTTCATGGACTTCGCCGTCGACGGCGCCAAGCGGATGCAGGCGATGATCGACGGGTTGTTGGAGTACTCTCGGGTCGACACCGACGGCGACCCGATGGAGCCGACACCGGTCGGGGAGGTGGTGAGTGACGTGCGCGACGATCTCGCGGTTCGGATCGACGACGCGGACGCGACACTCACCGTCGACTCACTGCCGACGCTCGTCGCGGACCCGAACCAGCTCCGAATGTTGCTCCAGAATCTGATCGCCAACGCGATCAAGTACGCCGGCGACGCGGACCCGCGGGTCCACGTCTCGGCGGCCGAACGCGACGAGACGTGGGTGCTCGCCGTCGAGGACAACGGGATGGGGATTCCAGCGTCGAAACAGGAGGCGGTGTTCGACGTGTTCAACCGGGTCCACGAACGCGGCGACGAGTCCGGAACGGGGATCGGGCTGGCGGTGTGTCGGAAGATCGTCGAACGACACGAGGGGGAGATCTGGGTCGAGTCGACGGAGGGGGAGGGGTCGACGTTTCTGGCCTCGTTCCCGAAGGCGGCCGACACCGACCGGGAGGCGACCGTCACAGCCAGCGAGACGACGGGGGTCGGACAACGAGGTGGTGTCGAGTGACACAGCCGTCAACGGGCGAGTCGACACAGCCGATCGACATCCTGTTGGTCGAGGACAACCCGGCAGACGTGCGGCTCACCGAGTTGGCGCTCGGGGAGGTCGGGTTGACGAACACACTCCACGTCGTCGAGGACGGCCGGGAGGCGCTGGCGTTCCTCCGGCGGGAGCCGGAGTACGCGGACGCGGTGCGGCCGGATCTCGTTTTGTTGGATCTGGATCTCCCGCGGGTCCACGGGACGGAGGTGTTGGAGGCGTTGAACGCAGACGACGACCTCCGGCAGCTCCCGGTGATCGTCCTGACGAGTTCCACCGCAGACGAGGACGTGGCGGCGAGCTACGAACGACACGCGAACGCCTACGTAGAGAAGCCGGTCGACATGGACGAGTTCGTCGGCGTCGCGCGCGTCATCGAGGAGTTCTGGCTGTCGACTGTGAAACTACCCCCCGAGTAACCATGCACTCAGAGGACCACACACGGACGGAGACGGACACGCGGACGGAGACAGACGACGGAACCGAGACGGCCACGACCCCCGACGCGAGCCGGACCGGGTCGAACACGCAGACGGGGTTCGACGGACGGGCGGAGACCCGGATCGAGCCGGACGGCTCGCTCGATGTCGCGCCGATGACGATCCTGTTGGTCGAGGACAACGAGGGGGACGCCCGGCTGATCGAGGAGCTACTCCAGATGAAAGGCGGGTTGCTCACCCGGGACACGACCGTCTCCCGTGACTTCAGGGTCGAACACGTCGAACGGCTCGCCGACGCGCTCGCCATCGTCGGCGACGGCGGTGTCGACATCGTCCTGTTGGACCTGATGTTGCCCGACAGTCGCGGGCGGGAGACGTTGGAACAGTTTCTCGACCGGACCAGCGACCTCCCGATCATCGTGATGACCGGGCTGAACGACCGGGAGTTCGGTCTCGAAGCCGTCAAACGCGGCGCACAGGACTTTCTCGTCAAGGGTGAGTTCGACGGGGAGCTGCTCGTGCGAGCGATCAAGTACGCCATCGAACGGAAAAAGAACGAACGCAGACTCGCCGCCCGCACGGAGGAGTTGGAGATTCTCACCCGCATCCTCCACCACGACATCCGCAACGACATGAACATCGTGCGCGGTCGCATCCGAATGGGGATCGAACAGGTGGACGACTCGGCGTCGTTCGAGGCGGCGTTGTCGAACGTGGAACATGCCATCGAGATCACCGAGACCGTCGAGCCGTTGTTGGAGAGCATCACCGGCGACGGGGAGTTGGAGCTCGAACCCGTCTCGTTGGGCCATGTGCTCGACCAGGAGATCCGGAAGCTGAAGTCGTCGTACCCCGAGGTGACCGTCGACGGGCCGGCCGAGCCGGTCGGGGTCGAACTCCGAGCGAACCACATGCTGTCGTCGGTGTTCGGCAACCTCCTCAACAACGCCGTCCAACACAACGACGACGACCCGCTTGTCGATGTCCGAGTCGACGTGGACAACGAGTGGGTCCGGGTGACGGTCGCGGACGACGGGCCGGGTATCCCCGAGAGCCGGCGTGCGAGCCTGTTCGACCACAACAACACCGGAAAACGGAGCAGTGACACGGGGCTCGGGCTCCACCTCGTCGGCCGCCTCACCGACGAGTACGGCGGCGAGGTGTCCGTGACGGACAGTGACCGCGGCGGCGCGGCGTTCGTCGTCGAACTGCCGGTCGCCGCTTGAACCCGACGCGTCACCGCCGTGACCGCGACAGTCACGTCGTCGAGTGTGACTGTTCCGTCGTTCGGGTCCAACGACAACGGGCGGTCGCCGGGCCACTCGTCGGTGTCGACGACGACGGCGTCACTGCCACGTTCTTCGACCATCTTGGCGAGCGTGTCGAACCCGTAGCCGTGGTAGATGTCGACCAGTAGGGCTGTCATCGAGTGTGTCGTTACCAGTAGTGCATAATCAATTCAGATTCCCCGTGTCGACCGAAACGACTCACTCCGTCCGGGGGACCGCGACGGCGCCGACGGCGAAGAAGACGGCTGCCAACGCCGCCAACACGGCGAGGTTGCCGGTCGTGCCGAGCGGCGGCGCCGGCAGGTCGGTGCCCGTCGGCGAGAACGTCACCGTCCGCACGCCCCGCGCGAAGTACGTCAGCGGCGAGACGAGCGCGGCGTTCGCGAACCACTCCGGCAGCAACGACGGCGTGAGGAACGTATCAGAGAGAAACAACAACGGCAACGCGATCGTGTTCGAGGCGGCGATCACGCCGTCCTGGGAGTCGGCGACCCGGCCGAGGATCGCCCCGAACCCGCAGAACAACACCACGGCGAGCGCGACGAACGGGACGAGCAACGCCAGCGCGGGGGCCACGGGGAGGGTCGCGCCGGTGAGCCCGACGACCAACCCGAGGATGAGGAGGCTGGCGACGCTTATCACGCCGAGGTTGACCAGCGTGTGGGCGGCGAGCCACTCCCCGCGGGTCAGTGGTGTCGTCGCGAGCTTCTCGAACCGGCTGTCGTCGCGGTGGCGGGCGATCTCCGAGCCGATCCGCGACAACGGGGTAAACAGGACGACGGTCGCCAGATACCCCGGCACGTAGTAGGCGGCCGGCGCGGCGAACAACCCCCCGCCGCCCGGCCGGGTGCGGACGAGCGCGCCGAAGATCACGACCAGGATCACTGGGAAGAAGAAGGTAAAGAAGACGGCGGTCCGCCGGCGCAGGAACGACCGGGTCGCGGCTGTCGCCTCCGCACGAACCCGGCGCAGCCGGCTCACGCCTCCACCTCCGTCGTCTCGTCACCGCCTCCCTCGCCGGTGTTGCCGCCACCCGTCCCTCCGTGTCCGCCTGGGTCCGCGTCGGTCGGATCGTCGACCACGCTCGCACCGGGCTGTCGGAGCCCCTCGAACGCCTCGCCGGTGAGTCGGAGGTAGGCGTCTTCTAACCCCGGCTCGGTCCAGGTCAGCGCGTCGTAGTCGACGCCGGCGGCGTCTAACCCGTCGACGGCCGCCCCGATCTCGGTGGGAGCGACAGCCTCGACGGCCACCTCCCCGTCGCCGACGGTGACAGTGAACCCCGCCTCGCGGAGCGCGTCTGCGAGCGCCGTCGTGCCGTCGTCCCCCTGCCCACCGTCTCCTCCCGTCGCACTAGGCTCCGTCCCGTCGGCCGGCTCGACGACGAGCCGCGCCGGGCCGGCGTGGTCGGCGACCAACCCCCCGGGCGGTCCGACCGCGACCAACCCGCCGTCGCGGAGCAGTCCGACACGGTCACTGAGCCGTTCGATCTCCGTCATCGAGTGGCTCGTCAACACGACGGCGGTGCCGTCCGCAGACAACGACTCGACGAGCCCCCAGACGGCGCGCCGTCCCGCGGGGTCGATCCCGGTCGTCGGCTCGTCCAAGAAGAGCAGGTCTGGGTCGTTCACCAACGCCGCGCCGACACACGCACGCCGGCGTTGCCCGCCGGACAGTTCCTCGTACCAGGTGTCGGCCGTGTCCGCGAGCCCCACGTCGTCGACGACCGCGTCGACCGCCCGCGCCTCGTCGTACAGCCCGGCGTAGTAGCCCAGCAGCTCCCGGACGGTGAGCCGCCCGGCGGGGGCGAACTCCTGTGGGAGCAACCCCACCCGCGAGCGGTCCCCCTCCGCCGGCGGGTCGCCGAACACCCGCACGCGCCCCTCGACGCTGGTCGTCCCGGTGAGCGCCCGGACGAGCGTGGTTTTCCCCGCCCCGTTCGGCCCGACCAGCCCGAACACCTCGCCGGCCTCGACGGTCAGGGAGACGCCGTCTAAGGCGACAGTGTCGCCGTACGACCGCCGGAGATCTTCGGCGACGACCACTGGCTCGCGTGTCATATCTCAGCCTGCGGTGTGGCGAGCGTAAAGCGTGTCGAAGCGGGGGCAGACAACCGACTGCCGCCGCCGCTCGTCTGTCGCGACCGACCAGCCCGCCGAAACGACTGTCAGTGAGCGCCGTGACATCGAACCTGTGCGACTGCCCTCCTCACAGACGACGACACGGACGGCGCTCCGGTACGGCGCGACGGCCGGGCTCGCCGGCACGGCCACACTCAACGCCACGCTCCAGTTCGCAGGCGGCGGGTTCTCGATTCCGTCTCTCTCCACCGCGGCCGCTACGCTGGCGTCGGCCGTGATTCTGCTCGTGTTCTACGTGTTCGGCCCGACGGTCGTCTTCGGCACCCCCGTGGCGTTGTACCTCCGATTGGGAGTGGTGTCGCCGGCTGTGGTGTTGGTCGGCGCGGTCGGCTTCTGGCTGGTCGTTGCCGGCCACCCGCGGTGGGTCGTGGCGTTCGTGTTGCTTCAGGGTATCCCGATGGGTGTCCTCTACGGCGTCGTCGGCACACTGGAGTGGTACGTCCGGGACCGCCGCGGGACGCTCCCACCGGCGTCTGTCTCGTGATCTGACGTTGGTTGCCTCCGGTATCTACCGAAAAGACTGTCTCTCCCGACGACGACGGCTGACCCGTGCAACTACCCTCCCCACAGACGACGACCCAGACGGCGCTCCGGTACGGCGTCCCGACGGGTGTCGTCGCGTCGGTTCTCTGTTTGGTCGTGTTGCTCGCCGTCGGCGGCGGTCCACCGTTCTCCCTTGACGGCCCGGCGGTCGCGTTTGTCGCGGTCGGCTTCTTCCTCGTCACCTACGCCCTCGGGCCGATCGTCGTCTTCGGGATGCCGGTGGTGTTGTACCTCCGATTCGGACTCCGTGCGCCGCTTCCCGTGTTCGTCGGCGTGTTCGCGGCCTGGGAACTGCTCGGCGGCGGCCCGCAGGTGTCGCTGCTGCTCGTCGTCTTCCAGGACGCTCCGACGGCCGTGCTCTACGGCGTCGTCGGCACGCTGGAGTGGTACGTCCGCGACCGCCGCGGGACGCTCCCGCCGGGACCGACCCCCACGGGCTGAGAACTAAGTGTGGTGACGCCGCAGGTCGTGTGTGCGACGGCTTCCCCTCGACTCTCCCAACAGACACCCCCGCGAAGCCGTTGCCTCGTCGCCTGCGCGTCTCTCGCTTCTCTGTCTCCTGCTCGCCGTGACGCTCGTGGCCGCAACGTCGGGTGTCGTGGTCGCACACCAGTTCGTCGGGTTCGACCGCGCGCCACTGACCGCGACGGGCGGGGAGTCCGCCGAGGTGCCGATCAACCTCCACCGCACCGACCGCGTGACTGTCGCGGTGGACGGCCCCGGGGGCGGGTTCACTGCGGTCGTCGTCGACGACGGGGACGGCCAGGCGACTGTGGTGATCGACACGGCCGCCACCGATTCCCAGCTTCGCGTCGAGAGCGGGACTCTCAGGCAGGTGACGGGCGACGCCTCGCTCGTGCCCGGGGAGTACGAGCTGTCGTTGTCGGTTCAACGGGGGTTGGGTGACACGACGACACTGACCCTGACGGAACCGACGGACGGCCGACAGGTGTCGCTGCCGGCGGTCGTCGGCGGACTGCTCGGGCCGCTGGTGCCGGTCGCTGTGCTCGCGGTCGCTGCTCGGGCGACGCGCGGGTGAGCCGACGGCTACTGACGCGCGGGCGAGTCGACAACTGGAAAAACCGAGTCGACGACAGCTCTCGACTTCTCACAATTCGGAACCGAGTAAACAAAGAGCCCGAACGGTTAACACCGCGCGTCGACACCCTACGGGCATGTACGACGAGGACGACCTCGCGTCGATCAGGGAGTCCCGCGAGGAGTGGGAGACGGGAACGCGGGACGCGGTGCTCGACAGACACGGCGAGCGGAAGGATCGGTTCGCGACGGTGTCGAACCTGGAGGTTGACCGGCTGTACGGCCCCGAAGACGTGGCCGACATCGACTTCGAGGAGGACATCGGCTTTCCGGGCGAGGAGCCGTACACACGCGGGCCGTACCCGACGATGTACCGCGGGCGGACGTGGACGATGCGGCAGTTCGCCGGCTTCGGCACCGCAGAAGAGACCAACGAACGGTTCCACTACCTGATCGACAACGGCCAGACGGGGCTGTCGACGGCGTTCGACATGCCGACGCTGATGGGGAAAGACTCCGACGACCCGTTGTCCGACGGGG
>JAHENP010000007.1 GCA_018609965.1 Haloferacaceae archaeon | reverse complement strand
GATCGGAGACGCCGAACTGGCCGACCGGATCGACGAGTACTGGGAGTGGGTCGCGGTCGCGTTGTTCCTGTTGACGACGGTGGACGTGTTGACGACGCTGGGGGCGGCGGCGACAGTCGGCGTCGACAGAGAGGCGAACCCGTTCGTACGGTGGCTGTTACGGCGGTCACTGCCGGCGTTGGTCGCGGTGAATCTGCTCGCAGTCGTCGCCGGGACGGTCGGCTTCCGGGGTGTGGTGGCGACACTGCGGCGAACACCACCGTGGCTGCGGCCGTACTACGCGGTCATGATCGAGGCGTGGCTCGGACTGCTTGTCGCCGCCGGACTCGCCGTGTTCGCCAACAATCTTGCCGTGATCGTGTTCGGCGAGAGCCTGTTGTAGCGTGGCCCGTGTCGTGTGACGGGCCGCGGGCGGCGTTCGACGGTCTTAAGAGGCTCGTTGCCGACTTCGGAGACGAGACAGGCATCCGCCTGTTTCACTGACCCGTAGGAGCGTTCCTGCGTACTACGGAGGTGAAAGATGGCAGATTCAATAGAAGACGCAGTCTCTCAGGCGCTCGAGGAGGCTCCCGGTCGGGAGTTCACGGAGACCGTGGACCTGGCAGTCAACTTGCGTGACCTGGACTTGAACGACCCGTCGAACCGAGTCGACGAGGAGGTCGTCCTGCCGGCTGGCACCGGACAGGAGACCTCCATCGTCGTCATCGCGGAGGGGGAGACCGCCCTCCGTGCAGAAGACGTCGCTGACGAAGTGTTGTCCGGCGGCGATCTCGCGGATCTGGCCGGCGACGAGGACGAAGCGAAGAGTCTGGCAGAGGAGACGGACTTCTTCGTCGCCGAGGAGGCGCTGATGCAGGACGTGGCGTCGAACCTCGGTCGAATCCTCGGCCCGCGCGGAAAGATGCCGACGCCGTTGGGCGTCGACGAGGATGTCGTCGAGACGGTCAACCGGATGACCAACACGGTGCAGCTGCGATCCGGTGACCGTCGGACGTTCCACACCCGTGTCGGCGCGGAGGATATGACCGCAGACGAGGTTGGAGAGAACATCGACGTGATCATGCGCCGGCTTGAGGCGGACCTAGAGAAGGGGCCGTTGAACATCGACACCGTCTACGTGAAGACGACGATGGGGCCGGCCGTGGAGGTGCCCGCATGAGCGACGCCGCCGGAAACAAGACCGCGGACGTTCCTCAGTGGAAGCGTGAGGAGGTCGAGGAACTCGCCGAGTTCGTCGACAGCTACGACGCCGTCGGCGTCGTCGACCTCACCGGAATCCCCTCCCGACAGCTTCAGGACATGCGCCGGGAGCTGTACGGGCAGGCGGCACTGCGGATGAGCCGCAACACGCTCACCGTTCGGGCGCTGGAGGCGGCCGGCGGCTCCGTCGCCGATCTCGGCGAGGAGATGACCGGTCACGTCGGGCTCATCGGGACGAACGACAACCCGTTCGGGCTCTACCAGCAGTTGGAGGCGTCGAAGACCTCGGCACCAATCAGTGCCGGCGAGGTCGCCCCCAACGAGATCGTCATCCCGGAGGGTGACACGGGGGTCGACCCCGGTCCGTTCGTCGGCGAGCTCCAACAGGCCGGCGCGGAAGCCCGGATTCAGGAGGGGTCGATCCAGGTGTTGTCGGACTCCGTCGTCGCCGAGCCGGGCGACGAGGTGGGCGCCGACCTCGCGAGTGTGCTGGGTGAACTCGGGATCGAGCCGAAGGAGGTCGGACTCGACCTCCGTGCCGTCGTCGCCGACGGCGTCGTGTTCGAGCCGGAAGACCTGGCGATCGACATCGACGAGTACCGCGCGGACGTGGAGGCCGCGGCCGCCGGTGCGCGCAACCTCTCGGTGAACGCGGCGATTCCGACCGCACAGACGGTCGGCTCGTTGCTCGGGAAGGCCGCCGGCGAGGCCAAGAGCGTCGGCGTGTCGGCGGCGATCGCCGACGAAGAGCTGGTGCCGGATCTTGTCGCCGAGGCGGACGCGCAGGTGCGCGCACTCGCCGCGGAGATTGACGACGAGGAGGCGCTCCCGGAGGAACTGCGCGGCGTCGAGCCCGCAGCCGACCCCGAGCCCGCCGACGAGGCGGAAGAGGAAGAACAGGAGCAGACAGACGACGACCCCGAACCCGAGACCGACGACGCCGAGGAGGACGAGGAAGACGACGGCGCAGCCGGACTCGGCGACATGTTCGGAGACTAACAACGGAGGACAACGATGGAGTACGTCTACGCAGCACTCATCCTGAACGAGGCCGACGCAGAGATTGCAGAAGACAACGTCACCGAGGTTCTGGAGGCGGCGGGCGTCGACGTGGAGGAGTCCCGCGTCAAGGCGCTGACCGCTGCCCTCGAGGATGTCGACATCGAGGAGGCCGTCGAGACGGCCGCCGCCGCCCCGGCTGCCGGCGCAGCACCGGCCGCCGGCGGCGCGGAGGAGGCCGAGGAGGCCGACGCCGAGGAGGAGGACGACGACGCCGAGGAGGAGGTCGAGGAGGCCGCCGAAGAGGAGGACGACGACGACGACGACGCCGCAGGCGAGGGCCTCGGCGAGCTGTTCGGCTGACGGCCACACTCGCGGCCGCGAACGGACACGACTTTTTTCGGAGGCTAGCCGACCAGCGACGGTGGTCGGTCTCGCCGACCGCGACACAGGATTGAAGTACGGAACCGGAACCACACACCACGTGACAGCGGGAACGGTGGTCGTGGCGGCGACAGTCGGCGGCTGTGGACTGGGGTTGTGTAGCGGGCTCGTCCCGGGACTCCACGCCAACAACCTCGCGGTGTTGTTGCTCGCCGCGGCACCGGCGTTAGGGGTGGCACCGCTCCCGTTGGGGTGTGCGATGCTGTCGGCCGGTGTGGTCCACACGTTCCTCGATGTGGTGCCGTCGCTCGTGTTGGGGGTGCCGGACGCGGCGATGGCCGCCAGCGCGCTCCCGGGCCACGAACTCGTGTTGGGTGGGCGCGGGCGGGAGGCGCTCCGGCTGTCGGCGGTCGGGAGCGGGGTGGCGTTGGCGGCGGCCATCCCGGTCGCTGTCCCACTGACGGCCGTCGCCGCCGACCTCTACCCGAAGGCACGTCCACACCTCCCGGTCCTGCTCGGCGGGGTGGCACTGTTGGGTGTCGCGACAGAACACACGTGGCGACGACGCGGGGTCGCGACCGTCTCGTTCCTGTTGGCGGCCGCACTCGGGCTCGTCACGCCCGAGCAGACACCGACGGCGCTCGTCGCGGCCGGCGGGACACTCACCCCGTTGTTCGCGGGGCTGTTCGGCGTGCCTGTTCTCGTCGACGCGTTGGACGGCGGCGGGGTGCCGCCGCAGGCGGACGCCCGGCTCGCGCTCGCGCCGCGGAGTCTCGGCGCGGCCGCAACGGCCGGCACGGGGTCGGGTGCGGCCGTCGGCTATCTCCCCGGCGTGTCGGCGGGCGTGGCGGCGACACTCGCGTTACCGTTCACACCCGGCGAGGACCCGGCTCGTGAGTACGTCGTCGCGACGAGCGGGGCGAACACCGCGACAGCGGTGTTTGCACTGTTCGCGTTCGTCGTCCTCGGCACCCCGCGCTCGGGCGTGTTGGTCGCGATGTCCGAGGCCGGGGTGCCGCCGCAACTCCCCCCGTTGCTCGCGGCGACGGTCGTCGCCGGCGGGGTCGGTGTTGCGGGCGTGTTGCTGCTCGGTGACGCCGCCTTCGTCGTCGCCCGCCGCGTCCCACAGCGTGAACTCGTCGTCGGGGTGTTGGGGTTTGTCGCCGTCCTGTCGGGTGCGTTCGCCGGCGTGACCGGACTGGTGGCGTTAGCGGCCGCCGCCGCGGTCGGGTTCCTGCCGGCGCGGTTCGGCTGTCGTCGGGTCCACCTGATGGGGGTGTTGCTCGGGCCGATCGTCGTCGGTGGGTGAGCCAGAACGGGCGGGGACGGGAGCCGCAGCCGGGGTCGAAAGACAACGATTAAAGCCCGCGGCGCGGTTGTGACAGGTATGAGTGACGCCCGAGCAGACGAGACCGAACGCCGGTGTGTCTCCTGCGGCGTCGACGTCGCGAGCCTCTCGGCCGCGGCGTTCGACTGTCCGGAGTGTGGCACCGGCATCCACCGGTGTGGCACCTGCCGCAAACAGAGCAAACTGTACGAGTGTCCCAGCTGTGGGTTCAGGGGGCCGTAACGATGGGGAAGGTCGCCGCACAGCTGAAAGTGATGCCGGAGAGCCCCGAGATCGACCTCGACGGCCTCCAGAAGTCGTTGGAGGAGGCGCTCCCGGAGGGCGCAGAAATCAGCGGAATCGAACGTGACGACGTCGCGTTCGGACTGGTCGCACTGCTCCCGACCGTCATCGTCGCCGACGACGAGGGCGGGACGGAGGCCGTCGAGGAGTCGTTCGCCAGGTTGGACGACGTAGAATCCGTCTCCGTCGAGTCCGTCGGTCGGCTGTAGCGCACTAGAGGTGCAGACGAGAAGTACGAGGCAGTACTCCTAGCAGACTGGAACGGATATCACTAGATGTATAATGTGAGCCCCTCGCACAACAGTTGTTAATGGTATTGTAGACCACGAGTATATGAGTAGACTATTTTTTTCATTGGTGGCTGGCGGTGTGTGCTTTTACCCTCTGTCGAGTATGGTGTCTCAAGCCGCAACTAGCGGAGAGGTCGTAGTAGCACTGCTCGTGGTTTCATTTACCATTCCGGCTCTGGCCGCGTGGAGCTTGTACCCCGGTGGACAGGAAGCTGTTCGTAACAGTCGAATCGATCAGGAGCGGGTAGTCAGGTATCTTTATTTCGTGGGGGGTTTCTCTGTGTTCTTCGGCGTTGGAGCGAGGGCCGCGTACGCCGTCGGGAGATGGTTTGGGTTCGGAGGGTACCTGCTCGCGTGGACTACCGTTTGCGGGACGCTCTCTGGTGTCAGTCTCTCGGTGTGGTTCTGGCGAGACTGACACGCAGCGGGCGAAATCCCACCCGTTCAGTGGTGGGAGGGTGTCAGGACTACAGCCTGACAGGTACGTCACGCTCGTCGAGATACTGTTTCACCTCGTCGATCCCGAACTCGTCGAAGTGAAAGATCGACGCCGCCAGTCCGGCGTCCGCGCCGGCTTCGGTGAACACCTCGTACATGTCCTCGGGGCCGCCACACCCCGAGGAGGCGATCACGGGCGTCGAGACGTTCTCACACACCGCACGGGTGAGCGGGATGTCGTAGCCGTTCTTCGTCCCGTCGGCGTCGATGGAGTTGACGAACAGCTCGCCCGCGCCGCGGCGTTCCGCCTCGTTCACCCACTCGATTACGTCCAGATCAGTCCCCTCCCGGCCACCCTTCACCGTACACTCGAACCAACAGGACTCCCCGTCGATCTCGACGTAGTGTTCGCCCTGTTCGTCGAACCGGCGGCGGGCGTCGACACTGATCACGATACACTGCGAGCCGAAGGCGGCAGCCCCCTCCTCGATCAGCTCTGGGCGGGCGATCCCACCGGAGTTGATCGACACCTTGTCTGCGCCCGCCCGGAGCGTCTCTTTCACGTCCTCGCGGGTCCGGATGCCGCCGCCGACAGTCAGCGGGATGAACACCTCGTCGGCGACCCGTTCGACGGTGTCGAGCATCGTCTCTCGGCCTTCGGCGCTGGCAGTGATGTCGAGGAAAATGAACTCGTCTGCGCCGGCGGCGTTGTACTTGCGGGCCATCTCGACGGGGTCGCCGGTGAACTCCAGATCCTCGAAGTTGACCCCGGTGTAGACGGCCGCGTCGCCGTTCTCGTCGGTGTCGACATCGATACAGGGGATGATCCGTTTCGTGAGTGTCACTGCCGGCGATTCGCGGGAGACGCGCTTGTCGGTTTCGGCTCCCGGCTTCGCAACTGATTACTCGGTTCCAGCCGACTCCAAAGGTGTGACACGACGGAACCCCCCGTTGCGGGAGCGGCACGCCGACCGCGGCGCATCGTTCACCGGGTTCGGTGGCTGGGAGATGCCCGTGGAGTTCGACTCCATCACGACGGAACACGAGGCCGTCCGCGAGACGGCCGGGATCTTCGATGTCTCGCACATGGGCGAAATCGAGGTCGCCGGCCCGGACGCGACGCGACTGATGCAACGGCTCACCACGAACGACCCCAGCGGGCTCGTCCCCGGCGAGGCGCAGTACACCGCGGTTCTCCGGGAGGATGGGACGCTGATCGACGACACGGTGGTGTACCGGCTCCCGGACGACCGTGTCGCCGAGATCACCGGCAACACCGACGGCGAGGCGTACCTGTTCGTCCCGAACGCCGGCAACGACATAGACACCTACGACCGCTGGGTCGACTACCGTGACAACGAGGACCTCGCGGCGACCGTCCGGAACGTCACCGAGGAGTGGGCGATGTTCGCGGTCCAGGGCCCCGACGCGCCCGGGATCGTCAACGACGCCGCCGACGCGGACCTGACCGCGCTCGGCCGGTTCGACCTCACTGCGACGGCCGTCGCCGGCGTCGACTGTCTGGTCGCGCGGACGGGGTACACCGGGGAGGACGGCTTCGAGATTCTCTGTCCGTGGGGCGACGCCGAAACGGTGTGGGACACCTTCGATGTGCAGCCGTGTGGGCTGGGTGCGCGTGACACCCTCCGGATCGAACAGGGGTTCCTCCTCTCGGGACAGGACTTCCACCCGGACGACGAACCACGCACCCCCTACGAGGCCGGGATCGGGTTCGTCGTCGACACCGACACGGCGTTCGTCGGCCGCGACGCGTTGGTCAACGCCGGCGACCCGGAGCGGGCGTTCGTCGGGCTCGAACTGCTCGACCGCGGGATCGCGCGCCACGGCTACGAGATCGTCGACGGCGAGACGGTCGGGATCGTCACCAGTGGGACGAAAGTGCCGACACTCGACCGGCCGGTGGCGCTGGGGTACGTGCCGACGGCACTCGCGGAGCCGGGGACGGAGGTCGACGTGCTCGTCCGTGGCCGTGAGACGGCCGCGCGGGTCACGGAGCCGCCGTTTGGCGACTGAGGCCGCAGTCGGCGACTGCCGGCCGAACCGACAGGTACACGTCACACACACTCGAGAGGACAGGCGTGAGCTTCGACGTACCCAGCGACCGCCGGTATCTCGAGTCCCACGAGTACCTCACGGACGACGAACCACACCGGGTCGGGATCACGGACTTCGCACAGGACGAACTCGGCGACGTGGTGTTCGTCGAACTGCCCGACGAGGGTGAGGAACTGTCTGCGGGCGAGGAGTTTGGCGTGATCGAGTCGATCAAGGCCGTCTCGGACCTGTACATCCCGGTCACCGCGGAGGTGACGGCGGTCAACGAGGAGCTGTTCGACCGGCCGGAACTGGTCAACGAGGACCCGTACGACGACGGCTGGATGTTGGAGGTCGAGCCGACCGGCGACGACGGCGACCTGCTGTCTGCCGACGAGTACGACGACCAGATTCAGTAGTCGGCCGTCTCGCCCGTGACTGTGGAGGCAGACGATCCGAGAGAACGGCCGCCGACGAGTACAATCGTTCGAGCGAACAGTCGACGCGTTACTGATAGTCCACTTCGCCGTCACCCTCGCCGATCCAGGCGCCCCGGTCGGGTTCGCGTGACTCCAACGGGTCGATCCCCTTGTACCAGGGAACGTTCTTCAGCTGTTCTTTGTTGTAGACGAACTCGTCTTTGGTGTCGGCGGTGAACTCGAAGTTCTGGGTCAGTAGGATGGCGTCCACCGGACACACCTCCTCACACAGCCGGCAGTAGATACACTGGCCGATGTGGAGGTTGTACTGCTCGCCGTTGCGCATGTCGTCTTGAACGATCTGGATCGTGTCGTTCGGACAGACGTTTTCACACTGTCGACACCAGATACAGCGTTCCTGTGAGAACTTGTGGACCCCGCGGAACCGCGGGCTCACCTCAGGTGCGACGTCCGGATACTCCACCGTGAACGTCTCCCCGCTCAGTGCGTGTTTCATCGTCGTTGCCATCGACTTGAGAATCCCGATCATGGTTTGTGTCTTCTGTCTCCGAGTAGTTGTGTGTTCGGTTCGTGTCAGGCGGTCACGCCGACGATCACGGCCGTCAAGACGAGGTTGGCGAACGACAACACCAACAGCCCCTTCCAGCCGACCTCGAGGAACTGGTCCGGGCGGAGTCGCGGCACCGCCGAGCGGGCCCACTGCGTGAACAGGTAGAACGCCCACATCTTGGCGGTGAACCAGACGAACCCCGGAACGAAGCTCAGCGCCGAGATCGGCGCCGACGCCCCGCCGAGGAACAACACCGCCGCGATCGCACCACCCAGGAAGATGTGGATGAACTCCCCGAGGTAGATCAACACGAAGTACACTGACGAGTACTCCGTCTGGTAGCCGGCGACGATCTCCGTCGGCGCCTCCGGGATGTCGAACGGGTTCCGGCCGACCTCCGCGAGGTTCGCCAACAGGAACAACGCGAACGCGAACGGGTTGACGAACGCGAACCACTGCGGGATCGACACGCCACCGAACTCGACGAGCGTCGCGGTCGTCTGCGCCTCGACGATCGCGCTCATCTGGAGTGTTCCGGTGAACAACACGACCGAGGCGGCCGTGATGATCAACGGAATCTCGTAGGCGATGTTCGAGGCGACCGCTCGCAGCCCGCCCAGAAGCGAGTACTTGTTGTTCGAGGCGTACCCCATCATCACCAGGCCCAACGAGGCGATGGAGGCGGCCGCGAAGGCGAAGGCGAGCCCCGTCTCCGGGTCCGCCAACTGGATCCCGTTGCCCATCGGAATCACCGCGAACCCGAGCAACGCCGAAAAGGGGATCAACATCGGCGCGAGATCCCACGCCGGGCGATCGACCCCCTCGGGGACGATCAGCTCCTTCGAGAGCAGTCGGACCGCGTCGGCGACGATCACGAGCAACCCGAACGGCCCGATCCGGTTGACCGCGATCCGGTCGGTGAACGCCGCCGTGATCTTCCGTTTGGCCCACGGACCGGCAACGGCCGTGTTCACCAACAGGAAGTTGGCGATGAGGAAGGCGCCGATCAGCGCACCCAACACCTCACCGAGCAGCCCCCCGACGGGCAACACACCGCCGATCATCTCCGGCAGCTGGAGCGGTGTCATGCTCCTCCGTCCGTGTGGGTCGGTGCGGTTCGGCCACGACGACCGAACGACGCGCGCGTAGCTGTGACTGCCATCTACCCGACTCTTGCACAGCCACCTAATAAGGCTTTCAATCACGGGTCGACGACGGCTCCGGGGTAGAAAACAACGAGTACGGACGCGCTCGGTCGAACGGGGCGTGACACGCCCGGTGGCGAGCCGTCTTAGCGGTCGACTTCGCCCATGATCGTGTCGAGACTCCCCATCGATGCGATCAGGTCCGGAATGTACCCGCCCTGTGCCATCACCGGCAACGACTGGAGATTCGAGAACGACGGCCCGCGGATTTTGAACCGTGCCGGCTCGTTGGTACCGTCTGCACGGATGTAGATTCCCAACTCGCCTTTGGCGGCCTCGACAGTGCTGTAAATCTCCGTGTCCGCCTCCGGTTTCAGCGTCCGCGGAACGTTCGACTGGACCTGACGGTCGTCCTCGGACCAACTCTCCAACAGGTCGACACACTGCTCGATGATCTTCCCAGACTCCTCGACCTCCTGGAGACGGACGAGCAATCGACTGAAGTTGTCACAGCCGTTCTTGACCGCGACGTTCCAGTCGAGGTTGTCGTAGTAGCCGTACGGATCGTCACGCCGGATGTCGTAATCGACGCCCGACCCACGGACGACCGGCCCGGAACAGCCGTACGACTTCGCCTCCTCGGCCGGGAGCACGCCCGTGTCGACCGTCCGGGCCTGAATGATCTCGTTGGACGACAACAGGTTGTGGTACTCCTCCAACCGCTGGGGGAGCTCATCGAGGAACGACCGCACCTTGCTGAAGAACTCCTCGCGCGGCTCCGGGAGGTCCCAGGCGACCCCGCCAAGCCGGAAGTAGTTGAACATCAGCCGTTGCCCCGTCAGGTCTTCGAGGATGTTCTGGACGACCTCACGGTCCCGGAGCGCATACATGAACGTCGCGGTGAAGTCACCGATGATGTCCAGTGCGTACGCGCCCGTCGCCAACAGGTGTGAGAGAATCCGACTCAACTCTGCAGACATCGTCCGGATCACCTGTGCGTACTCCGGCACGTCGATGTCGTTGAGCCGTTCGGCCGCGCGAGCGTACGCCCACTCGCTGGTCAGCCCTGCACCACCCCAGTCCCACCGGTCCGGATACGGCATGATCTGGTGGCGGTAGGACTTCGTCTGACACATCTGTTCTTCACACCGGTGGATGTAGCCGATGTCCGGCTCCACGTCCGCGACCTGCTCGCCGTCGAGGGTCGCTTTCACGTGGAGCACCCCGTGTGTCGCCGGGTGGTGGGGACCGATGTTGAGGAACATCGTGTCCCCCTCGCCTTTGTGATCGTCCTGTAACGGGTTGGCGTGTTCACGCAGCGAGGCGATTTGGGGGCGGGTCTGGTCGTAGTCCTGTGACAACGGGTGGCCCTGCCACGTCTCCGGCAACAGAATACGGCGCAGATCCGGGTGGTCATCAAAGTCGATTCCGACGAGATCGTACGCCTCCCGTTCGTGCCACTCGGCGGTCGCGTACTCCGGGGCCGCCGACTCAACGACCGGGTCGTAGCTGTCCGTCGGGACAACCACACTCACCTCCTGGGTCGGATCGTCGAACTTCCGGAGGTGGTAGATCATCTCGTACCGGTCCTCGTACTCCTGGGCGGTGACACACGAACAGTGGTCGAAGCCGGCCTCCGTCCGAAGCCGTTCGAGTGTCTCCTGCACCGTGTCCGGCCGGATCACGAACCCCGGTGCGTTCATGTGATCGTCGCGGCCGATCACCAGCTCTCCGAGCAGTGACTCCAGCTCCGACGCCGACCGTTCCTCGGTGACGGCGTCTGCCGGGTCGCGTGGATCTTCGAGACTCATGCGTTAGGGGCTCTCCGTCCAGTCGTACCGCATGACGAGTTCCTCCTCGTCGATCTGGTCTGCGAGCTGGTCGACGATCTCGTCTTTCGGGAGGTCGCCGAACTCCTCCAGTTCGTACGGCTTCACCGTCACCGGGGACGACTCCCCGTTGGCGATCCGTTCCTGGAGCTTGGCGACACCGTAGACGAGCGCCTCCGGCCGCGGCGGGCAGCCGGGCACGTGGATGTCGATCGGGATGACCTCCTCTGCGCCCTTGATCACGTTGTATCCTTCCTGGAACGGGCCACCGGAGATCGTACACGACCCCATGCCGACGACGAACTTCGGCTCCGGCATCTGGTCGTAGACGCGCTTCATCCGCGGGGCGAACTTCGAAACGATCGTCCCCGGAACGATGATCACGTCCGCCTGCCGCGGGGAGGCCCGTGGCACACCCGACCCGAACCGGTCGAGATCGTGTTTCGTCGCGTACGTGTGCATCATCTCGATGCTACAGCAGGCGATCCCGAACTGCAGCATGAACATCGACGACCCCCGGACCCAGTTCATGAACTTGTCGAACTTGGTGAGGATGAACGGGGAGGAGCCGAACGCCTCCCGGAGCTTCGAGTTGAAGCGGTTGTCCTCGCCCGAGCCCGTCATCCGGGCGTCGCGGGTGTCGGTCAGTACCTCCGAGTCGTCAGCGACGAAGGGTTGGTTTTCGCTGCTCATGTGTTTCGTTCTGTTTTCCGTTGTGCTGCACGCGGGCTGGTCACCCACTTGACCGCGCCCTGCCGCCAGGCCCAGACGAGCCCGACCAACAGGACAGCGATGAACGCCAACATCGGCACCAGGACTCTCGTCAGGCTCGCGCCGTTGTCCAGCGCGGACCGGTAGATTACGGTCCACGGGAACACCAGCACGGTCTCGATGTCGAAGACGACGAACAACAACGCCACCATGTAGTACTGGATGTTGAACTGGATGCCCGTCGCCTCCCCGGTCGGAATCTCACCGGACTCGTAGGTCGTTCGTTTCCCCTGTTCGGGCACGCTCGGACGCAGTACCCACGACGTGGCCATCATCGCAACGGGGATACCCACGCCCATAAGCGCCAACGCGCCGATCGCTATCCATGAACTCATACCGGATGCTCCGTGTACGTCGGGCTTGGCGAGGCCGGTACATAAGCGCTTCACCTTGGGGGTTGGTCGACACAGATCGGTACGACGGCAAACGGCAGATCTCCACTCTGGCAGGCAGTTTACACGACTCTGACTAGCGATTGATCACTCTGACAGGCCCGTCTCGTCGCCAGTTAGGGGCCCTGTTCAGAGTCACTCTGCGTCTCGTTCGTCCTCCCGAAACGCCTCGACACCCTCGTCGTGGAGCCGCTCCGACACCGCGGCCACCTCACCCTGTAACCCGTCGTGGTACGCCACCAGTCGCTCACGCAACACCTCGTGTTCTCGTGCGAGCATCTGTACCGCAGACAACGCCGCGTTGAACGACTTCCCGGCGTCGACGGCCACCAACGGCGCGCCGGTGGGCATCCCGAGTACGGAGTCGACGGACTTCTCCTGGACGGGGACGCCGATCACCGGCACCGGGTAGGCGAACGACGCGGTGACGTTCGGGAGATCCGCGGCCTTCCCGCCCGCGCCCGCGAGGATCACGTCAACTCCACGACCGGCGGCCGTCTGCCCGTACGCGCGCATCAGTTCCGGCGTGCGGTGTGCGGAGACGACGTACGTCTCGTAGCTGAACCGCTCGTCGGGCGGGTCCTGAAACGCCGTCTGTTCGGCGAACCCCAACTCCTCGAAGGCGTCGAACGCGCCCTGCATCGTGTCCAGATCCGAGTCTGACCCCATGATCACCCCGACATCGGGCGTGGTCGCCGGGTCGGCGTCGGTGTCTGCCTCGGCTTCGAGTCGTTCACACAGCTGTGTGACTGTTGTGTGTGTCGTCATTGTGTGTCTCCCTCCGTCTGTTCGAACCGCAGTCGGTTGGCGTGTGCCCGTGCGTCGGCCAACACCGCCTCCGGATCGCCCTCGCGCGAGACGGTGACGTGGCCGGTCTTCCGCAGCGGGTACACCTCTCGTTTCCCGTACCAGTGGAGTGTGGCGTCACCCGCCGCGAGTACGTCCT
>JAHENP010000006.1 GCA_018609965.1 Haloferacaceae archaeon | reverse complement strand
CCTCGTCGACCCTCCAACACGTCCTCGACGCCGAGTCGAGCCTGTCCAGCACGGTCGCGGTACTCCTCCAGTCGCCCCAACTGGAGCAGGTCGTCGATCGTATCCTGGCGGGCGCTGGGGCTGGCCTCGATCAGTTCGTTCACCTCGCCCTGCTTGACGTACGCGCAGTTGACGAACGCCTCGGCGTCCATCCGCAGGAGGTCGGTGACGAACGCGCGCACGTCCGTCGCTCCGTCCCGGACGACGCTGCCGTCGTCGGTCTCCAGCGTACACGTCGCGGTGCTGGCCCGGTCGCCGTGCGTCCGCACCTCGCGGGTGACGTGGAACCGCTGGCCGTCGTGGCTGAACCACAGCTCCACGTCCGTCTCCCCGGCACCGTTCGTGATCACGTCCGACAGTGTCCCGTCGAGTGCGCGCGCGCCGTACAACGCGAAGAAACACGCCTCCAACAACGAGGACTTCCCACTGCCGTTGAGCCCGTGGACGACCGTCACGCCATCCGAGAGATCGACCGCCGCGTCTCCGTACGGCTTGAAGTTCCGGAGGACGACTCGTTCGAAGATCACGTCAGATCCTCCATCGTCAGTTGTGCGGTGTCGTCTGTGTCGTCCGTGTCGTCAGTGGTGTTCGCGTCGTCGGCGTCGTCTGCGTCGGCGGTGGTGTTCGTGTCGTCTGCGTCGTCCGTGTCGGCGGTGGTGTTCGTGTCGCCGGCGTCGTTTGTCTCGTCCACACTGGTGACGTTCGTGTCGTCCGCGTCGGCGGTGAGTGTTCCAGCGTCGAGCCGTTCGCGGACCCGTTCGGTGACACGGTCACGGAGGTTGCTGTCGACGACCGCGTCGTCGCGGACCAGGTCGTCGATCTCGCGGGCGGCACCGGACAGTTCCACCTCCGACAGCCGTTCACGGACGGCCCGGTCGGGGTCGGCGAAGTCGACGGACACCGCCGCCGCCTCCGTCTCGATCTCCCGCCGGTCGCGGACCCGCGCGACGAGCGCGCCGTGTTCGGTCGCGAACGACTCGATCTCGGCGGGTGTCACCGGCTCCCCCTCGCCGGTGATGTCGACGAGGACGACCGCGTCCGCGAGATCGTACGACGCGAGCCGACTCTGGACGCGCTCGGCCCCCTCTCCTGACCCGAGTTCGGCGTCGACGAAGACGAACTCCCGGGTGTCTAACGCCCGTCGGCGGATGTCGACCGTCGTCTGGTCGGCCGTTTCACCAGTCTCGAAGGTGACGATGTTGTACCCGCGGCCGTCCCGCTCGCTCGCGCTGGCTCGTTCCGTCGAGCCGCAGTAGGTCACCCACGTCCCGTCGACCTCTGCGGTGTCGGGAGTGTGGTTGTCGCCGAGCAACACCGCGTCGAACGCGACTGTCGACTCCTGCAAGACGGTTTCGGTGTCCCAGTCGCCGTGCGCGAACGGCGTGAACAACCCGTGTGCGACGAGTGCGGCGCTGTCGGCGTCGTGTGAGTCAAACTCGTAGTCGAGATCGTCACGCTGGGAGGCGGGGACGTGATCCAACCCGTATAACGCCGTCTCGTCGACGACGACCGGCTCCGCGCCGAGCCGCGTCGCCAACCCCAACGACTCGAACAGGTCCAGCCACTGGCCGCCGCGGGTGGACTCGTGGTTGCCGACGACGGCGAGAAACGGCACACCTGCGGCGTCTAACTTCCGCAATACTGACAACACGCCCATCAAGTCCGGCAGTTCGGGCCGGCGGTCGTGGAACAGGTCGCCGGCGTGGACGACCGCGTCGGCGTCGTCAGCGACGGCGTCCGCGATCACCTGCTCGAAGGCGTCGAGGAAGTCCCGGCGTCGCTCCGGCGAGTGGTACTGCCGGTAGCCGACGTGGGTGTCGCCCGTGTGTACGATCCGTGTCATAGACGCTCGTTGAGGCGGCGTGACACTCAATCGTTCGGTGTCTCCGCCTGGCGGACCCCCCACACGGCCATCCGGAGTCGATCGAACGAGCGGACCACTGCGGTCGCCCGCTCTCGAACCGCCGGACTGTCGCTCCCGCTCGCCAACTGCCGGAGCGCCCGTAGATCCCCCCGGCTCCGGAACGCGGCGGCCTGGTCCGTCTCCGCCAGCGCCGCCTCACCACGCCGGACGAGACGCTCTGTGTCCCGTTCTCGCTCGACTGGTCCCGACCGACGGGTCACACTGTCCGTGTCTGTCCCGCAACTCGGCTCCCCGACTCGCGGTGTCGTGTCTGTCACGGGCGGTCTGGTCCCGGCTCCGTACTTCAACCTTCGTCCGGGTGACCCGCCGGCCACGCGACGGCCGCCTGCACCCCGAACCAGTGTTCGACGGTGCCGTCGTCGCCGGCGACGGGGACGAGCGACACCCGGTTGCGGAACGGGGTGCCGTCGGCTCGTTCGTTGTCCAGTTCGACCGTCACCGGCTCCCAGGTGCGCAACGCCTCGACGAAGTCAGCGATCCGTTCGCCGTCGGTCGTCGTCGTCTGGAGCAGTCGCGGGTTCGCGCCCGCGAGCCGCGCCGCGTCGTGGCCGGTCAGCTCCCGGAAGGCGACGTTCGCGTACCGCAACGGGTTGTCGTGGTACGCCGGCCCGGTGAGCGTCACGCCGAGGGGCGCGCGGTCGAGCACCCACGCCTGCCACGCCAACGGCCGGACGCGCGCGTCGAGGTCCCAGCCGTCGAACGCCGGCCGCGTCGGCTCCGTCTCCAGTCGTCGGTCGATCTCGGCTGCCGCCGCCAACTCCCGTGTCGCGAGGAGTTCCCGGACCGCCTCGCGGAACGACGACTGCGCTGCACCCAGTGCCGTCTGGAGCGCCTCGCGGACTGCCGGCCGTGGCTCCGAGGCACGTGTCACGGTCGGTCTCGGGCCGCGCCGGTCGTAACTGTCTCGGTGTCGACGCTGGGGCCACGTAACTGCGTCTCACTTCTGTGATCGTCCGTAGAATTTCGACGTGTTCTTGAACCGTCGTCCCGTACTTCAAACGCGTTGCGGAACCGTGACCAATCACGGTTCCACGAACGAAAACCATGGTGCTAGCAACAGTGTTCGACACGGCCGCAGGAAGTACCGTACCGCTCCAGACACAGGGGGACGCGCTCCAAGCGATTCAGGACAGTTTCCTCCTGAGTTCCTCGTTCTGGGCAAACATCGCGCTGGCGGGAGTCTCGATCCTGTTGTTCGTCTACATGGGTCGGAACCTCTCCTCGTCACGTGCGAAGCTGATCTGGGTCGCCGCGCTGCTCGTGCCGCTGGTGTCGATCTCCTCGTACTCCAGTCTGGTCTCCGGGCTCACCGTCGGGTTGTTGCAGATGCCCGCCGGCCACCCACTGGCCGGGACAGGCGAGGTCGTCTCCCCGTGGGGGCGGTATCTGACGTGGACGTTCTCGACGCCCGCGATCCTCGCGGCGCTCGGACTGCTGGCTGGAACTGACTTCACGAAGCTGTTCACCGCGATCACGATGGACATTGGGATGTGTGTCACCGGCCTCGCGGCCGCGCTAACAACGAGTTCCCTCCTGATCCGGTGGGTGTTCTTCGGAATCAGCACCGCGTTCTTCCTCGTCGTCGTGTACATCCTGCTGGCGGAGTGGTCCGAAGACGCCGCCCGGGCGAACACCGGCGAGATCTTCGACACCCTGCGGAACCTTACCGTCGTGCTCTGGTTCGGCTACCCGGTTCTGTGGGCGCTCGGCTCCGAGGGGCTGGCCGTGCTCGGCGTCGGTGTCACCTCGTGGGGCTACTCCGGACTCGACATCGTCGCGAAGTACGCGTTCGCGTTCCTGCTGCTGCGGTGGGTCGCGAACAACGAAAGCGTCGTCGCGTCGAACCCGTCCGTCTTCGGCGGCGACGACTGATCACGCGGACGCGATCACACGGACGCGGTCACCGACTCTCAGGTCTTTGCGCCCGGCACGAACAGTGGTGAGTAATGAGGCCGACGGGACGTGTCTAACTCCGACAGCAACCGTGTCGAGGCGACACAGCCGCCCGTCTCGCTCCGCTCCAACGTCGTCGGTTCACGCTCCCGTCTCCCCCCGTTTCAACGTCGTCGGTTCAGTCGCTCGTCTCTCCCGGCGTCGCGCGTTCTTCCTCGGCCGCCAACTCCGTGTCGTACTCGGTGTCGTCGAGGAGCAGCCCGTCGAAGACGCCGGCGGTGTTCGTCGCGATAAGGACGAATCCGAGCTTCGCGGCGACATCCATGTACGTGATCAGCACACCCGTCGTCGCCCGGGTGAGCACGTCGAGCGCCGGCGGGGAGAGCACCCACACGACCGGGTAGACGAACCACAACAACCCGATCAGGTTCCGGAGCTTCGCGTACACCGCCCACTTGTCGGCGCCGGCCGTCCCGCGGAGGTTCTGGGCCAACGGCCCGAACAGGTAGTACACCAGCGCGAAGTACGCGATTGTCGACAGCCCGCCGAAGACGTAGACGAGCACGCCCGTCTGGAGCACGCCGACGAAGCCGAGGACGATCATCAACAGGTCCGCGACGATCACCGCGACCACCGTCTTTCGGCTCGCCTGTGCCGCGTACGCCATGTAGCCGACGAGCAACGGCGTCGTCGCCGCCCAGTCGATGTACCGCAGTGTCTGGATCTCGATGCCGTTCTCCGCGATTGCGAACAGGTCGGTGGACATTCCGACGTACGCCAGCGTCGCGAGCCCGGTGATCCCGACGAGCATCGCGTAGCCGATATCGTCGTACGGCGCCTCGTCTTGGTCGTCGATCCGCCACGCCGCCAGCGAGATCAGCGTCCCGACCGCCAGCAGGACGGCGCCGATGGTGTAGGAAGTGCTCCGCGCGAGCACACTCGCGTCGACAGCGGCGCTCACGCTTGCCCCCCGTCGCCGCCTCGGTTCCGTCTCGATCCCGTCGTGTCGAACATTTCGGTCATCTGTCGTATCAGTGTGGTCGATCTTCTGTTGTCAGTCGTCCGTCGCGGTCGGCGTAGACACCGTCGTCTCCGTCGCGTCGGTCGTGCCGCCGCGGACGGTGAGTCCGTCCAGTGACGCCTGGAGCCGTTCGGCGTCCGCCGCGAGCGTCTCGGCGGTGTCGACGACCGTGTCGATCACGCGCGCCTGCTCGTCGGCCGCGTCCACCAGGCTGTCTGCGTCACTGGCGGTCTGTTCGCTGATCGCCCGCACGTCCGCGACAACCTCCGAGGCGGCCTGTGTCGACTCCGCCTGTTCGCTCGTTGCCCGGGAGATCTCCGCAACGCTGTCGTCTGTCTGCTCGGCGTACTCTGCGATGTCGCCCAGCTGTGTGAGCGCGCTCTCGACGGTGTCTGCGGCGGTCGCCAGCGTCTCGTCGGCGTCGTCTGCCGTCTCGACGGCCACGTCCGTCTGTGCGCGGATCGCCTCCAACTGCTCGCTCACCTCGTCTGCGGACTCCTTCGCCTCCTCGGCCAACGCCTTCACCTCCTCGGCGACGACGGCGAAGCCGTCACCCGCGCCGCTGCCGTCGCCGCCGGCGCGTGCCGCCTCGATGGAAGCGTTGACCGCGAGCATGTCCGTCTCGTCGGCCACGTCCGAGATCAGCTCGACTACCTCGCCGACACGGTCGACTCTGCTCGCCAACTCGTCGATAACGGCGACCGTCTCGTCGAGCGTCTGGACCGTCTCGTCTACCTCCTCGATGGCCGTCTCTGCGGCCGCGGACCCGTCCCGTGCGGCCGCGGCGGTGGTCTCGGAGGCCGACTCCACCTGGCCGGTCGTCGCCGCGATCTCCTCGGCAGTCGCCGACAGCTGGTCGATCTCCGTCGCGAGCGACGCCACCTCGTCGCGTTGTGTCGTCGCGTCCGTCTCGATCTCCGAGAGCCGCTCGGAGATCCGGTCGGCGACTGTCGTCGCCTCGCCGGCGGCCCCCTCCACGTCGGCGGCGGCGTCGGTCACGTCCTCGGCGAACGCCGACAGCTCCCGGATCGTCTCCTCGTACTCCGCGAGCAGTTCGTTCACCGAGACGCCGACGCGGTGGATCGCTTCGACGCCGTCGGCCTCGCTGGCTTCGCCGGCACCGGTGTCGACCCGCCGGGTCAGATCGCCCGCCGCGGCGGCCTCCAACTCCGTCGCGTACGACTCGGCCGTCTCGGTGACGGCCGTGGACAACGCCTCCGCGTCGTTGCGTGCGTTCTCGGCCTCCCGTTCGGCCGCCTCCGCTGCCTGGATCTCCTCGGTGAGCGTCCGGCGCATCACGTCCATGCTCTGCCGGACGGCGCCGAACTCGTCACGCCGCCGGGTCGGGAACCCCAGATCCAGCTCCCCGTCTGCGACGCGGTCCGCCCGGCTCTCCAGGTCACGCGTCTGGATCACGGTGGTGGAGCCGACCGTGCTCCCGAACAACACCAGACTCACCAACGTCAACAACGCGACACCGACGACTGCCGACGACGCGTAGTCCGCGACACCGAACGCCGTCGCCGCGTCCGTCTGCACTGCGACGGCCCACGGTGTGCCGGCGACGCCCGCGGCTGCGATCAGCGGCGTGCCGTCGGTGTTTGTTGCCTCACTGCCAGTCGTCGATTCCCCATCGGCCGCCGCGCCGACTGCGAACGACTCCCGTTCGACGACAGTCGGGTCGCCCTCACCGCCCGCGGCGGCTGTCACCGCGCCGTCGAACGCCGGGAACGACGCGCCGGCCGCGCCGTCGGCCGTCGCCGCGACGACTGTCTGTGACTCGTCGACGAGGTACGTCGTCTCGCTCGCGCTATCTCCGCCGGCGTTGGCTGTGTCGTCCCCACCCGTGTCACCGACGACTGCAGCCGGTGTCAACACGTACACCAACGCCCCCTCGTCGGTTGGGTGGACGTACGCGACTGCCTGCCCGTTGACCCCCTCGGCGGCGTACGGCTCGGTGTACGTCGGCCCGTCGACCCCCCCGACACCAACCGGGAACGAACCGCTCGGGGCTGTCGAGGCGACGGCCTCACCGTCGACGGCGTAGTGGATCGCGACCACACCCGCACCCAACTCGCCAGCGAGTTCACTCAGTCGGTCGTCGACCGCGTCGGTGTCACCGTCGACCACCGCCGGTGCGCTCGCGAACTGTGCTGCTCGCCGTTCGACGCCGGCGCTCCACTGTTCGAGTGCCGCGGCACGGTCCGCGGCGTCGCCGCTCAGCTGTGCCTCTGCACGGTCCTCTGCCACCGACGCCGTTGAGTCCGCCGCAGCCGCGGCGAACGTGCCGACCAACACCGCAATCAGCCCGAACACGACGAGTAGCTTCACCGCGTAGCTCCTCCGTATCTTCTCTGTGAGTCGCCTCATCAATCAGTGTGTTTTGACAAGGCTCCAACACGGATATCGCCTTTGATACGCCACTTTTATAAGCGAACTGACCTCCGACGCCGTCCACGGGTTCCGGTCGCTGGGTGGGTGTGCGGCGAAAATGCGGGGTCTGCGCTCGTCGACCGTGAGGCGGGTCAGACCACACTCGCCGTCTCGTCGACGACGCTGTCGACGACCCGTTCGACGCTCGTCTCGGCGAGGTCGTACAGTGTCGCGTCCGCCCGGTCGCGAACCGCGGCCGGGAACCCGTCGGTGGTCGCGTGGACCGCGGCGACGACCGGCGTGTCGCCGTCGAGTGCCGCCCGCACCCCGCGGACGAACTGGTCGCTGTGTGTCTCCATCGGCGCGATCTCGTCGATCACCCAGTAGTCGACGGCGGCGTGGTCGAACGCCCGCCCGGCGAGGTCGTCGACGGCCGGCACGTCCACGCGGTACTTGCCGACCCCCGGGCCGCTCTCGCGGTCGACACGCGCCATTGCGACCCGTCGGTCGTCGCGGAGGTCGACGAGATCGAAGCCGACGCGGTCGCCGTCGACGCGCACCTCGGGGGCGAGCACCCCACCGGCGGCAGCCGAGAGGCGGTCGCGAACCCGGTCGAGTGTGGTCGTCTTCCCGCTGCGTGGTGGGCCAGTGACGAGGTGGTTGGTGGCTGGCACGTCCGGTCGTACCTGTCGAGTGGTCGTAACTGCGGCGGCCGTGAACCCAGTCTCACTCTTCGAGTCACTCGATCGTCCACAAGAAGTGAGTGCTACGGGCGAACATAGGGATCTCACCCGTCTTAGTTCGAGACGTAACTTTAGTATTAGCGACTGATAGGAGTCGATATGTCGCGATCTCAGTCGCGTGTCGCCAAGCACGCAGAGCTGTTGACACGTTGGGCAGTCGATATCGAGGCTGGTGATATGGTCACGATCTGGGCGGCCGACTCTGCGAAGGAACTGGTCGACGCGCTCCACGCGGAGATCGGCAAACGACGGGCAGAACCCGTCACCGTGAGGGCGTCTCTGGACACGACTATCGGTCCATCCGGGAGCCACATCGCAGAGTTTCTCACGAGCCACGACGGCGAATTCGACACCCCACGCCATCTGCGGGCACTGATGCGTGAGACAGACGTGTTCGTCGGTATCGGAGCCACCACGAACACCAACACTCTCAGCCACGTCTCAAACGAGGTCCAGCAACGGCGGGCGAAGGCGGTCGGGTTGATCGTTGGAGGAGTGATGGAGATGGAGCAAGCCGTGTTCACGCCACACCCGAACAATGCGTGGGCCCAACGTGCCGGGATGTCACTCGCAGAGTACGAGGAGTTCGTCTACGGGACGATGTTCCGCGACTGGGAAAGACAGGACGCCAAACAGGAACGGATGCGTGAGCGGCTCGAAGCTGCCGAGGCGGCCCGCATCGTCGGCCCAGAGACGGACCTGACGATGTCACTCGACGGGATGCTCGCAGTCAACGATGTCGGCGACCTGAACTTTCCACCGGGAGAGGTGTTCACCGCACCAGTGGTCGACTCCGTTGATGGAGAGATTTTGTTCGACACTCCGAGTGTGCTGCAGGGTAGCGAGATCGTCGACGTTCGGCTCACACTGGAGGAGGGCGTCGTCACCGACTACAGCGCTCGGCGGAACGAAGCGGCACTCGAATCCGTGCTCGAAACTGACGACGGCAGTAGTCGGTTCGGTGAGTTCGGTATCGGAATGAACGACGACATCGGTCAGATAACGAAACAGATCGCTCTCGACGAGAAGCTCGGCGGCACAGTCCACCTCGCTTTGGGTCGAGCCTACGACCGAACGGTCGGTGAGACACGCGAACAGAACCAGAGCTCGATCCACTTCGATCTCATCAAAGATATGAGCGACTGTCGGCTAGAGTTGGACGGGGAGGTCGTTCACAGTGGTGGTGAACTCCTGATCGACACGGAGTAGATGACCATCCCGGTAGTTCGAACCCTCCGCGCAACCGGCGGCTCGTCACGTCACTCTCAGAAAACGAGTGGGCGCTGCAGGATTTGAACCCGCGGCAGCTTGGTCCGAAGCCAAGTACTCTGTCCAGACTGAGCTAAGCGCCCTCGCCATTGGATAGCGGGGAGTCGGGTTTAAGTTCGGCGGTTCGGCGGCGAACGACCCCCCCGACTCGCCGGTAGCCAAGCAAAAAGAATAATACTGGCTCACGGTATGGTGGTAACAGTAGATGAGTTCCCGCGAGACGGAGTGGTGGTCGCGCGACGGGTGGGGACCGGTTGGTCTTCCGGAGGGGAGCGCCGATGTATGACGTTGGCCCCTTAGAGACGGAAATCGAGCCGGGGTCGAACGTCCTCATCTCCGGCCCCTCGATGAGCGGTAAGCGAGACCTCGCGCTCAACGTGCTCGCCGAGGGGACAGACGGCGGCGAGGGGTCGATCTTCGTCACCACGAAGGACGGCGCCGACCGCGTGCTCGAACTGTACGAGAACCGGAGCCCGTACCAGGGGAAGCCGGTCGCGGTCGTCGACTGTGTCACGCGGCAACAGGGTGTCGGTGACGTGCGCGAGGATGACCGGATCAAGTACGCCTCCTCGCCGGTGGACATGACCCGGATCGGAATCCAGCTGTCGGAGTTCTTGGAGGCGTTCTACCAGGAACGCAACATCCGACAGAACCGCGTCGCGCTCCACTCGTTGTCCACGTTGTTGATGTACTCGGACCTCCAGACCGTGTTCCGGTTCCTCCACGTGTTCACCGGCCGGATTCAGAGCGTCGACGGGCTGGGGCTGTACGTCATCGACTCCAGCGCGCACGACGACCAGACGATGAACACCCTCAAACAGCTGTTCGACGGTGTTGTCCGTCTCGACGAGGACGGCGAACGCGAGATTCGGCTCGCAGACGCCTGAGACGGGTTCGCTCGCTGTCGTCTCTCTCCCGGTCGACTTACGTTTCTCTCGCGCGTCGGTCCGGTGTGCCAGTGACAGACGACGCCGGCGTCCGTGAACTGCTCGCCGCCGACACCGTCGCGGTCGTCGGTTGTTCGACGACACCCGGCAAGGCGGCCCACGACGTACCGCAGTATCTCGCGACCCACGGCTACGACGTGCGCCCGGTCAACCCGTACGCCGAGGAGATTCTGGGTGTGCCGGCCGTCGACAGCCTCGCCGACCTCGAAGACGAGATCGATCTCGTGAACGTGTTCCGCCCGAGCGAGGAGGTGGCCGGAATCGTTGACGACGTGCTCGCGCGCGCCGACACGGTCGGTGACGTGCGGGGGGTGTGGCTCCAACGCGGGATCACCGACGACGACGCACTCGCGCGTGCGGAGGCCGCCGGGCTCCAGACCACACAGGATCGGTGTGCGAAAGTCGAGCACGCGCGGTTGGTCGACTGACACGCCCGAGGGGTCGAACGGCACACGCGGCGACCTCCGTCGCCGACCGCAGGCTACAACTCGTCGCCGACCGCGGGCTACAAGCCGCCGCCGGGCGAGTAGGCGAGCGTGCAACTCCAGACGCTCACGGACAGACTCGACGCAGAGCTTCGGACGGCGGCGTACGCCGAGTTAGACGCCAGCGCGAACGGGCTCCAGATCGGGCCGACGACGGAGTCACGCGAGATCGACCACGTCGCGTTCGCGGTCGACGCGGTTGAGGCGACCGCCACGGCCGCGGCGGCGGCGGGCGCGAATCTGCTCGTCACCCACCACGGCGTCGTCTGGGGCGGGCTCGACCGCGTCACCGGTCGCGCGCACGACCGGGTGACGGCGTTCACCGACGAGGAGCTGGCGTTGTACGTCTCACACCTCCCACTCGACGGCCACCAGGAGCTGGGCAACGCCGCCGGCGTGGCGGACCTGTTGGAGTTGGAGTCGCGGGAGCCGTTCGGGAGTCTCGGCCCGGAACACGTCGGACAGATCGGTGTCGCACCGGAGCCGTACCGGACCGACGAACTCGCCGGGCTGTTGGGGCGGGCGTTGGACCACGGCGGCGAGGGGGTGCAGGTGCTCGACTTCGGCCCGGCGGAGATCGAACGGATCGCGGTGTTGACCGGGAGCGGGAGTGACTGGCTCGACGAGGCGGTCGCGGCCGACGCCGACGCGCTCGTCACCGGTGAGGCGAAGGGGAAACTCTACCACGAAGCGCGCGAGGCCGGAATCACGGTGTTCCTCGGTGGGCACTACGCGACAGAGACGTTCGGTGTCGCCGCGCTCGCCGATCTCGTCGCCGACTGGGGGGTGGAGACGACCGTGATCGACCACCCGACGGGACTGTAGTCGGCGGCTCCACCCGCGACCCACTCGACTGCTCTGGCTGTCGACGCCGGGTCAGTGGCCACCTGGCCCTGCGACTCCCGGCATCGTCGCGTTCAAACACGTCCCGGCCGACTGTCCGTGTATGAGTGACGGAGACGCCGGCGCCGAAACCCCCGACCGCGAGCTGTTCGAAGACGACCCAGTCGGTCACGCGACGGTCGCGGGGGGGATGACCGTCGGCGAGTTGGTCGACCAGTACGGCGACGCTGGGATCGGCGCGGCGTCGGTCCACGAGGCGGCAGACGTGACCAGTGAGATGTTGGGTGACGACGACTGTACGGTCTTTCTCTCGCTGGCGGGCGCGATGGTGCCGACCGGGATGCGCCGGATCGTGGCGGACCTGATCCGGGACGGCTACGTCGACGCGCTGGTGACGACCGGCGCGAATCTCACACACGACGCTATCGAGGCAATCGGCGGAAAACACCACCACGGCGAGGAGGGACCGAGCCACGCCGCGCAGTACGAGGACGACGGCCACGGTGAGCACAGTCACGGCGGCGGTGAGCACAATCACGGCGGCGGTGATCACGCCGACCCGGAGCGTCACAACGAGGACAGAGAAGGGGACCCGGAGACACTCCGCGACCACGACGAACAGCTCCGCGCGGAGCAGGTAGGCCGGATCTACAACGTCTATCTCCCACAGGAACACTTCGCGTTGCTCGAATCACACCTCCGCGAGGAGGTGTTCCCACCGCTCGCGGAGGAGGGAGTAGTCTCCATCTCGCGGCTGTGTGCGGAGCTCGGGCGGGCCAATGCCGAAGTGAACGAACGCGAGGAGATCGACGAGGGGCCGGGTGTCGTCGCGGCCGCCTACGAGAACGACGTGCCGATCTACTGTCCGGCCGTCCAAGACTCCGTGCTCGGGCTGCAGGCGTGGATGTACACCCAGACGAGTGATCTCCAGTTGGACGCGACCGCGGACATGACACCGCTGACGGATCTGGCGTTCGAGGCGGACGACGCCGGCTGTCTACTCGTCGGTGGCGGGGTGCCGAAGAACTTCACCCTGCAGACGATGTTGGTGACGCCCCGTGCGTACGACTACGCCGTCCAGATCACGATGGACCCCGAGGCGACCGGCGGGCTGTCTGGAGCGACGTTGGACGAGGCGCGTTCGTGGGGGAAGTTGGAGGAGGACGCCCGGAACGCGTCGGTGTACGGCGACGCGACCGTCTTCCTGCCGTTGCTGGTAGCGGCCGCGCGCGAACGGATCGAGTGAGCCTTTGTGCCGACTGACATTCCGGCCTGACCGGGTCTTGGTATTGGTAAACACACAACACTTTATAGTTAGAATACCAGTTTATTCTCT
>JAHENP010000005.1 GCA_018609965.1 Haloferacaceae archaeon | reverse complement strand
GAGCGACCGGACGACTCGGAGACGGTCAGACAACGGGTTCGCGAGGTCGTGGCTGGCCTCTCGGAGCCGACGCCCGTGAGCAGTGTCGCCGAGGCGGCGAACTGCTCCGTCGCGGGGGCACGCAGCACACTCCGGGAGTACGCCGAGATGGGGCTGGTTGTGCGGGCAGACGACAGCCCGGAGGCGTACGAGCGTAACGCGGCGTACTTCGAGTTTCTCCGGGGCCACCGTCTCGCACGGGAACACGACACGGAGACGATTCGACAGCGGCTGGCCGAAACGTACCGAGAGCACTTGCGGTTCGTCGAGCGGTTCGGCGTCGACGCTCCAGACGAGGTGACAGTCGACGAACGGGAGGCTCCCGAGCGGGCGAGTGAACTGTTCGAGTGGGAGTCACTGCTCGCCGAGGCGGACGACTACAGAACCGCGTACCGGCAACTGGAGGGTCGGATGCCCGTCGCGGTCGAGCGACTCCCAACACCGGAGGCAGTCGAGACGAAGGGTCAGATCCCGGACACTGCGGCCGTCGACCCCGTGTACTTCGACGCGGCGACCGTCGAGGAGTTCCCGAAGTTGGCGGTTGTCACAGAACTGCACCACGGGGGCGTACAGGACGGGCTGTCGGAGACGACAGGCGACACCGGTGAGGGGCGACGCGCGAACGCCGGGGAGTGATCCGTGTTCGACGAGACCGGCGTCCCAGTCGACAGCTACGCGGCAGCGTTCTACCGGGAGATGGAGCACTGCGTCGCCAGGACGGGAACACCGGGACCGCGCGAACAACGGTTCGAGCTCCATCCGGGGTGTTACCCTGCTCCGGTTACGGGGGCACACCTCCTCGTCAAACACATCGAACGGTCGGAGCCGAAAACACACGTCACGTACGAGGAGAACTGGGGCGGCGAGCGGTGGACCTGCCGGTGGGGCCGACACGAGAACCCGCACAACGACCGAGATCACTTCCACCAGCCCCCTTCGCCGGCAGAGAACGACGACCCGTACGCGTACGACGCCGCCCTCGACGCAGGTGTGCGTTTGATGGAGACGCCGGTGGGGTTCGTTCTCGACCGGTTGAACGATCTCGCGACCGCGACGACGTACACGTACCCCGCGAACTACGAGTGGACCGGGCAGTACCAGCCGGAGCGGTACTCCCGTCCGGACGCGTGAGCGGAGACAGACACGACCCCGAGGAACTATGCGCTTCGGCGTCGAACAACGACCAGTGAGCGACGACGGTGACGCCGGCGGCCCCGGCGACGACGGGCGCGAGACGACCGGCGAGAGCGCCCGCGTCAGCCCGGACGACACCGAGCGACTGGACGCTGACGCTCGGGAGTGGGCGGAGCCGGAGCCGGACGACGAGGAGGGGGTGCTCCGTCCGGAGGAACTCGACATCGCCTCACGCGAGGGGGTCGAACGAACCGGCAAGGGGCGGTTCGTCATCTCCACCGACGAGGACGCAATCGACCCGGACGTGCCGGCCGTCCGGGTCGTCGACGGTCACGAAGAGAGCGAGGGCGCCGGTGACGCCAGTCGGGGTGGGGCGCCGACCGACGACGGCCAGAACCCGCTCGCGGCCGTCGAGACGGAACTGGCAGCCCTGTCGGCCGACCACGCGTTCGGCGTGGTCACCCGCGACGGCGCGGGGACGGGGAGTATCCAGACGGCCGCCAACGACCGTCACGCGGCGCTGAGTGCGGTGTTGCGGTGGTACGCCGACCGTGTCGACCCCGACGCGCCACCGGAGGCGACACTCCGGGAACTGCTCGCGGAGACGACACTCGACCTCGGGATCGATACAGACAGAGAGTCGTGACAGATGTCGGACCCCCGGGCTACTTGACCGTGGGGGACCCACGGGGAGGTGATGACAGACGAGCGGGGCGCTGAGTCGTTGGCGGCGGCGTTGTCGGCCTCGACGGCGAGTGACCGCGCGGCCGCCGCCGAGGCGTTGGCGGCGCGCGCGGAGTCGGACCCCGAGGCGGTCGCGGCCGTCGCGGCGGAACTGGACACTGGGGTGAGCAACGTCGACGCCCGCGTCCGGACGGCAACAACGGCAGCGCTCGCGGAGGTCGCCGACACCGACCCCGAGGCCGTCGTTCCGTTGGCCGGCCACCTCGGTGACCGTCTCGACGACCCAGAACCCGAAGTGTGTTACCACGCCGCCTACGTGCTCGCCCGGGTCGGCGCGGCCGACGCCGCGGCCGTCGAGCCCGCCCTGTCGGCACTCGCGACCGCGACACACGCAGCCGACGAGTCGCTCTCCCGGCTGGCCGTCCACGCCGTCGCGGCGACCGCCGAGACCGACCCGACGGTCGTCGACGAGACGGAGACGGCCGACACCCTCCGGTCTGGACTGGTCGCCGCGCTGGCGGACGACGACGACACCGTCCGTCGACGTGCCGTGCGTGCGCTCGCCCGGCTGGCCGAGTGTGGCGCCGTCGACCCGCCGGAGCCGACTGCCGTCGCGTCGCTGGCAACCGACGACGACGCCGCGGCCAGACGCGACGCGACCTTTCTGGTGGCACGCGCCGCAGACACGGCGCCGACGGACGTGCTCGACAGCCTGTCCGTCGTCACCGACCGACTCTCCGATCACGGCGCGGTGGCAGTCCACGCGGTCGCGGCGCTGAGTGACGCCGCGCGGGTCGCGCCCGGACGGGTCGCCGAGCGTGTCGCCGTCGGCGAACACGTCGTGCCGTTGTTGCGTCACGACCGGCCGGACGTGCGGGCGAACGCCGCGCTGACACTCGGGCGTCTGGCCAGCGAGACGAGTGCCGTCGCCGACAGCGTGGATACACTCGCCGAGCGACTCGTCGACAGCGCCCCGGTCGTGCGGGCGAACGCGGCGTTCGCGCTCGCGGCGTTGTCGGAGACGGCGCCGGACGCTGCCCGCCCGGCGATGGAGCCGTTGCTCGGCCGATTGGAAGACGGCGAGGAACGGGAACAGGTCCGGGTCCACGCCGGAACCGCGTTGGACACGCTCCGGTCGGAGCTGTCGCCGGCCCCCTCCCCCGTGTCGGCGGCGGCGGCAGACGACGGCGTGCCACGAGGTGCTGTGGCCGCGACCGACGGCGAGCGTGGTGTGGGGAGTCTCGACGGGACGACGGGGGCGAGTGAGGGCACCGACGGAGCGAGTGAGGGCACCGACGGGGCGGGTGAGGGGACGACGGACGTCAGCGACGACCAGTCGGAGTCGGACACACCGGAGCCACGCGACGGCTGACCGACCGGCTTCCGAAGGCTTATCTGGAAACCGCCGCAGGCACCGACAATGGACCGTGGTCTCGCGTTCGTCGGCGCCGGTCTCCTGTTGCTCGTCGTCGGGTTCGGCGCGAGTGCGTTCGCTGCGCCCGGAGCCGGGCCGGCGACCGACGGGCCCCAGACGACCGGCACGGACGGATCACAGACCGCCGATCCGGCGGGGACACGGACGGCGACGCGGACGCCCGCACAGCTCTCAGGGACGCTGATCGGCGTGCAGGGGAGCGGGAGCTACACGTCGGGCGGCTACACGGAACTGGCGGGTGAGCGAGTGCTCCGCGACCAGCAGGACACCTACTTCGACGTGTCGTTGCTCCGCGACGGCCGGCTGTTGGCGGCGTGGATGGACGAGGACCGCGAGGAGTGTGGCCCGTACGACACCCCGTGTGCTCGAACGGGGTTCGTCGTGTTCGAACAGGACGGGACGGTCACACAGCGCTACTCCTTCCCGGTGCGGAGTTCGACGAACAGCGAGGTCCACGACGTGGAGGCGTTGCCGGACGGTGGGTTCGTCCTCGCGGATATGGACCGCGAACGGGTCGTGATCGTCCGCGACGGCGAGGAGGTGTGGCAGTGGAACGCCAGCAGTTTCTACGACGCGCCGGCGGATCCGACACGACGGGACTGGCTCCACATCAACGATGTCGACCGGATCGGTGACGACCGGTTCCTCGTCTCCGTCCGCAACGCCAACCAGCTGTTGGTTCTCGAACGCCAGGAGGAGGGCGGCGAGGTGGTCGAGGTGATCAACGCCGACGACGGTGGGAGTGACGACTCCTGTACCGTCCGCGGGCGGCTCTCGGACACGGACGGGGACGGTGACGTGCGGTGTGGCGATCCCGAGGCGTTCAAAGAACAACACAACCCGCAGTGGCTCGGTCCGGGAGCGGTGTTGGTCGCCGACTCCGAGAACGACCGCGTGGTCGAACTCCACGAGCGCGGCGGGGAGTGGCGACCGGTGTGGGTGTTGACCGGCGCGGACGGCCGGTCGTTCTCCTGGCCCCGTGACGCCGACCGGCTCCCGAACGGCAACACGTTGGTCACCGACTCCCGGGGCCGGCGGGTGGTCGAGGTGACGGAGTCCGGTGAGACGGTGTGGTCGTACTCGACGGGCGACGGGATCGTGTACGAGGCCGACCGCGTCCCCGAGGGGGAGACGGTCGGCGGCGCGTTGTACGCGACCGATCGCCCACCGGAGACGACGGCGACGACCGGCGACGGGACGGGGACGACCGCGCCCGACGGCGAGAGTGGAACGGCCACGTCCGGCGACGAACGGACGGCGAAGCCGGGAGCGACGGCGACACCTGCGACGCCGTCCGAGACCGGATCGACGACGGAGGCAGTCACCCCGGTCGTCGTCGGTGGCGGCGAGGACCGGCTCCCCGTGTTCGGTGAGGCGGCGCGGTTGTTGCGTGCTGGCCTCCCGTGGCTCCCGCTGTGGCTCCGCGGGCCGCAGGTTGCGGTGTTGTCGGTGTCGCTCATGTTGGTCGTCGCCGGGGTCGTCGACCGACGGCGACAGGAGTAGTTCGGCTGGCGGCGACGACTCTCGTCTCTCTGCCGTCTTGTCGTCTCGCGAGTGGTGTGTTTTTGCCCACGCTCGTCCGAGACAGTGACGTGACAGACGACACGAACGCGGACACAGACGACGCTAAGAACACAGCCACGCACACAGACGGGTTGGCGTGGGAGACGACTGGGACGGAGTTGGAGTACGACTGTCCGGGGTTCGGGGTGCGGCGTGACGACGTGCGGCTCCCGGACGGGACGGAGACGGGCTACCACTACGTCGACGAGCCGCCGGCAGTGGTCGTGCTCCCGGTGACAGACGACGGGGAGGCGGTGGTGATCGAGGAGTGGCGCCAGGCGGTCGGCCGGGTCAACCGGGGGGTGCCGGCCGGCACCGTCGAACGCGCCGACGGCGTCGACCGCAAGCCGTGGTTCGACGACGACCCCGAGTACGAGACCGTCGAGACGGCCGCCCGGCGGGAACTGACCGAGGAGACCGGCTACGAGGCCGATGCGATCCACCACCTGACGAGCGTCGAGCCGTCCAACGGCGTGAGTCAGGCGGTCCACCACCACGTGCTGGCGACGGGTTGTACGCCCGCGGGCGACCAGAATCTCGACGACAACGAGAGCATCCGAGTGACGACGACACCGGTGTCGGAACTCCGGGCGGCAGTTCTGGCCGGGGAGACGCGTGACGCCCGGACGGTGATCGCCGTCCACCAGTTCCTCGCGAGTGACCACGCACCTGTGTCGTCGGACGACTGACGGCTCACGAAGGACACGACCCCACTCCCAGAAGGCATACGTTCACACACGCCAACGTCTCGTATGGAGACAACTCTGGACTACGAGCGGCTCTACCGCGAGACGGCGGCGTCGGTGGTGTCGATCTACCGCGAGGCGGGCCGACGGGGCGCCGGCTCCGGCTTCGTCTACGACGGTGATCACGTCGTCACGAACGAGCACGTCGTCCGGGGGCGCGAACGCGTCGACGTACGTTACGGGGACGCTAGTTGGACCAACGGGCTCGTCGTCGGGAGCGACCGGTACACCGATCTCGCGGTCGTAGAGGTGCCCGACCGCCCGGCGGACGCCACGCCGTTGTCGGTCGCCGACACCCCGCCGACGCCCGGGCGTCCGGTGGCCGCGCTGGGGAACCCGTTCGGACTCGACGGGTCGATCACGACCGGCGTCGTCAGCGGCGTGAACCGGTCCATGCCGACCGCCGGCGGGTTCGCCGTTCCGGACGCCGTCCAGACGGACGCGCCGATCGACCCCGGAAACAGCGGCGGCCCGCTCGTCTCTGCCACAGACGGCTATCGGGTCGTGGGTGTCAACCGCGCGAAGTCGGGCGACGCGGTCGGGTTCGCCGTCTCCGCCCGGGTCGTCGCGACGGTCGTCCCGACACTGCTCGACGAGGGGCGGTACCGTCACGCCTCGCTGGGCGTCCAGACCGCCGACGTGACACCGCAGGTCGCGACCGCGAACGGGCTCGACACGCCACGCGGTGTGGTGGTCGTCGGGAACCGCGACGGCACGACCCCGTTGCGCGGCGGGTCAACCCGGCGGGTCCGCGGCCGACGGGTGCCGACCGGTGACGTGATCGTCGGCTTTGCCGGGCACGCGGTGCGGTCACACGAGGAACTGACGCGGTTGCTCCTCACCGACGCGACGCCGGGTGAGTCGGTGTCGCTGACGGTCGTCCGGGACGGCCGCGAACGGGAGCTGACGGTGACACCCGCTGAGCGACCCGTCTCTCGCGAGGACCGTCAGCGGGCCGACAGCGAGTCGACGACGATCCCGGTGGAGTGAGCGCTACGAGCGGTCACACACACAGGCCGCCGCGTCAACACTCCTCACAGTCACAGTAGGTGGCACACACCGGGTTGTCACAGTCGGGCGAGCGGGCGCTACAGTGGGTGCGACCGTGTCGGATCAACAGGACGTGCAGGGGGTATTTGAGTTCGTCCGGGATCACCTCGTCTAACACGTCGTGTGCGCGCTGGTTCGACGCCGACGCCGGCACCAGGCCGAACCGCTTCGAGACGCGCTCGACGTGGGTGTCGACCGCCATCGTCGGCTTCCCGAAGTGGAAGTTGAGGACGACGCTGGCGGTCTTCGGGCCGATCCCCTTGATGTCGGTGAGCCACGACTTCGCCTCACTCGTCGGGAGCGCGTCCAGAAACGCCAACGAGTAGGCGCCGCCGGTTTCCTCGCGGATCGCCGCCAGCGAGCGTTGGATGCGCTCGGCTTTCGTCTCCGGGAGGCCGGCGACACGGACCGTCTCCGCGAGTTCCTCGACAGGCGCTTCCTCGATGGCGCGGTAGTCGTCGTAGGTCGTAAAGAGGCTGTCTGCGGCCCGTCGGGTGTTCTCGTCGGCGACGTTCTGTGAGAGGATCGTCGTCAGCAGTTGTTCGACACCGCGGGCGTCTGCGGTGGTGCCGTGTTCCCCCTCCTCGGGCTCGGTCTGTGCGCCGTCGGGGTCGCGCTCGATCGGCTCGTACAGCTCCACGAGGTCGGCGTGGAGATCGCGCACGGCGTCGGCTGTCCACTCCGTGTCGGCGTCTGTCGACATGTACGTTCTCCGGGGCGGCGACGGCTTCAGGCCGTCGGTCCCCCGCGAGCGATCACGACAGTCAAGAGGCCGACGGCCACCCCGGCGAGCGCGGTGTAGACCGTCGCGGTGAGGGCTCGCCGACGGTCGACCGCCAAGAGAGGGAACAGAGCGTCACCGTCCTGACTGATCGTGTTCGCCACCAGTGCGGGCCACGACACCCCGCCGTCGGCGTACAGCCCGACGAACCCGACGTGGACGCCACACCCCGGGATCGCTCCCAACAGCCCGCCGAAGACGGGGCCGACTGCGCCGGAGACAGCAGTCACGGCCACCTCTCCGACGGAGACTCCCGAGACGGACAGCTCCGTGACCGCCAGCGCCGCGACCACCCACAGGACGATCGGACTCACAGTGACGGCCGTGGCACCCGGGAGCCGCGCAACACCGTCTCGCAACACGCGCCAGCGGTCCGGTGTTGCGACGACCGCCAGCGAGGCGGCGACACCGACCCCTGCCACGAGACGGCTACCGCCCGCGCCGGCCTCGGTCGGCCACACACCGACGCTGACTGCGAGACCGCCCGCCACCGCGAGCCACCACGACACTGTGGCGACGGTCCAGAGGATCGCTCCCGACGAACGCTCAGCATCGACCGCTGTCGGCTCCCGATCGCCATCGGCCGCTGTCGACGCTCGGCCGACACAGCCACCGTCGGCACAGGCCGACTGTTCCTCGGGGGAAGAGTTCACTCCCGCCGCGCGTGTCGCTCCGAACTGCTCGATCACGACACCGGCGAGGATACCGACGACACCGGTGAAGACGTACGTGACGACTGCGGTGTGGAACGACACCGACAGCAACAGGAACGCAGCGTCACCGGCTGTCGCCGTCAGCGCTGCGACGTCGCCGCCGAACCCGATCCGGTCGCGACCGTACAGCGTGACGGCCACCACCGCCCCGCCACACCCCGGCAACAGTCCGAGCAGTGCGCCCACCACTGGCCCGCCGTTGCGGGCGTCTGTGAACCGCTGGAGGACACGCGTGTCGGTGAACAGGGCCACCCCTCGGACGAGAGCGACTGACCCGACGACGAACAACCCGACTGCCATCCACCCCTCGACGACTGCCGTAACGACTGCCTCAATGAGTGATCCTATCACTACCAGCTTTTTTGTAGGCCTAGACTTTCGGCTTCGGTGGGTTCCAGGGTCGCCGGAACGGAGCCGGCGGGAACGCCTGCGTCGGCGGTCGCCGGTCGATGTGTCGGGTCGGTCGGCAGTGAGTTCGGATCGTTTAGTGTGTACAGATCACTCGGCGTGTGCGGCGACGATGTCGGCGAGGCCGAACAGTCGGAGATCGTCGCGTTCCGTCGCCAACTGTTCGACCGAGCCGGTGAACCCACCCCGGGAGAACAACGCGTACTCGACGGATCGGTCGCTGCCGTCCGCGGGCGTCCACCGGAGTTCACTCGTGTGTCCGCGGAGTGACTCGAAGGCGTCGAACCCTGCGGGCGACGACTGGAACTTGCATTCGCCGACGACGAGTGTATCGCTTGCGGTCAGTCCGACGACGTCGATCTCGTGGTCGTCGTACCACCACCGTCCGACGTCGGTGATCGTCTCCTCCGGGTACAGTGTCCGCAACGCCCGCCGACACAGCCGTTCGAACGTCGGGGCGAGGAAGTCGGGGAGTTCCGGCCGGATCAGCGTCTCGAACCCTTCGAGTCCGAGTGCGTCGTACCGCTCTCCGCTCCCGTAGACGAACCGGAACCAGAACCGGAAGAAGTTGTCCCGCAGTCGGTAGCGCCCGCGCCGCGACCGTTCGGGTTGTTCCGTCACCGGCACCTCACGCGCCAACAGCCGGAGCCGGGCCAGCCGGTCCAGATACGTCGACAGGCTGTTGTACTCGATACCGGTTGCACCGGCGATCTCGTTGCGGTCCGTGTTGCCGCCCGCGACCGCCTCCAGAATCGAGAAGTACCGCGTCGGCTCCCGAAGCTCCATCCGGAGGACGTAGTCCGGCTCGTCGTGAAGCGTCCCGTGGGTGACCAGCGCGGTCTCGTGGACGTTCTCCGCCAACGACCGTTCGGGCTCCAACTCCTCCAGATAGTACGGCACACCGCCGAACACACCCCACAGCGAGACGGCCTCGGTCGGCGTCGGATCGTCGAGAAACGCCGTCGCCGCCCCGAACGGGAGTTGGCGAACGTCGAGTTCGAGTGACGATCGCCCGTACAACGGGCTCGATCCCAACAACGCCGCCTCCTCCATCATGCTGATCGAGGAACCGACGAGGACGAACGTCGGGGCGACACCGTCGAATGCCCTGTCGAACAACGCCTGCAACACCGACGGAAGGCTGTCGTCCTCGGCGACGAGGTACGGGAACTCGTCTAACACGACGATGGCGTCGCGCTCGCCGAGATACCGGAGAACCGGCTCCCACTCCTGTCGGAGCTGTCGTACGCCCGGAAACGACTCCGCCGCCCGGTCGAGAAACTGCTCGATCTGGAGTGCGCGCGTCTTCTGTCTCGCCTGATAGACGACTGCGTCGGAGACATCCGCCAGTGACTCCGAGACGAGCGCCGTCTTTCCGAGCCGCCGTCGCCCGTAGACGACCGCCAGCTCCGCGGTCTCGGACGTATACAGGTCCTGTAACTGCGACAGCTCTCTCGTCCGGTTCACGAACCCTGGCACACCACGGCAGACGGACTCCGCAGATAAATAGTTCAGGATACAGTGTCTGCGAGTAGTGTAACTGAGAGTATCGTACTTTCAGTTACAATAACCCAGAGCACACTATCTGTGGGTAGCGTAGCACAGAGTACACTGTCGGCAGACACGACTCCGACGACACCACCGCGAGCACGTCACCGCCACCCGTCCACCACCCGCCGCAGGCCGAACTCGCCGCCGGCGAGGAGGAGCTGCGCGACGAGAGCCAGCGGTGCGAGCAGGATCGTGTAGATGAACAACCCGTCGATCTCGCCGCCGACACGGAGCACGACAAAGCCGGTGAGCGTCGTCGCCGCCGCGAGCGGGAACAGTGGTGTCCACAGCCCGCGCCGGAGGGCCAACGCCGGGACGAGCGTCTGGACGGTGACAGCAACCCAGCCGAACCCGGCCGTAGAGACGGCGGCGCTGGGGACGGCGAGGTACTCCCACGGCGGCACCCACGCGACCAGACGGACGACCAGCCAGGTCGCGACGGCCGCGAGACCGACGCCGCCGGCCAGTGCGACGCTCGCCGGCCACCGCCGCCGTGCTGTCTCGCGGACGGCCGTACAGACGAGCGCGCCCGCCGCGAGTGCGACGACCCAGACGAACACTGTCGACCCGAGAACTGGCTCTGGTGTGCCGGGCACACTGGTGGGTGGTGCGCGCACCCCTCCTAATCCTTGTGTCGGGTCTCACCGAGCGTGTCGAACAGCCGCTTCGACCGATCGACGCCTGGCGTCTCAATCGTGCGGGACGGTCGTGTCTCGCAGCGACCCACCGCAGTCGGGACACTCGCTCTGTTGGTCTGGACTTCTGACACCCGTGCCACACGCTCGGCACACGTACAACGTCGATTCAGACTGTGCTGTGTCAGTCTCTAACATGATAAACGATGATAGACTGAGGCTGATAACGTGTGGGGAACAGTACGGGCCTCGGTCGCTTCGAACTACACTGTGAGTGTTGGTGAGAAGACCAGTAGCCGTCGAGAAGGTCAGTAGCCGTCGAGAAGCGGTCGGGAAAACTCGCTGCCGTCTGCGGGTGTGTCTGACCCACAGTGATGAACAGTGCTCAGTCGTCGCCGAGCGCACCCGCGGCCGGGTCGGCAGTCTCCGTGGCACGGGGCGGCAGCTCCGTCCGCACGTCATCGGCGTCACCCGCCGCCAACACGTCCGCGTACGGGTCCGGCATCACGCGCAGGAAGTCGTCGACGACCCGATCCCAGTCGTTCAACAGTTCCCGGGCACGGTCACTGTCGGTGCGGGCGGCGTGGTTCTCGACGAGCCGCCGCAACATCGCACGGTCCCGGTCGGACAGCGACTCGCTCGTCGACACCATTCCGCGGTTAACCCGATCTGCGGCGGTGCCGTCCGGGTCGTGGACGTACGCGACGCCGCCGGACATCCCCGCCGCGAAGTTGCGACCGACCTCGCCCAACACCGCGACGACACCGCCGGTCATGTACTCACAGCCGTGGTCACCGACGCCTTCGACGACCGCGGTCGCGCCGGAGTTGCGGACGGCGAACCGCTCGCCGGCGACACCCTCGACGTAGGCAGCGCCGTCCGTCGCGCCGTAGAGGGCGACGTTGCCGACGGCGACGTTCTCGGCCGGGTCGTAGCTCGCCTCCGGCGGCGTGCGGACGACGACCGTCCCGCCGGAGAGCCCCTTCCCGACGTAGTCGT
>JAHENP010000004.1 GCA_018609965.1 Haloferacaceae archaeon | reverse complement strand
CGAGACGGACGGTGACGAGGCCGGCGGTGACACAGACGCAGACGGCACAGACGCAGACAGCACCGACACGGACGACACCGAGGACACCTCGGGATCGCACGGTGACGGGGGTGGTGACAGGTGAGCCGTCCCGATTACCCGGCCCGTCGCGTGTGGCGGACACTGGGTCGGGGTGCCGGGTGGCTCCGGGCCCGCATCGGACGGCTCCCGGTGGTTCGCCGGCTCGCGTTGCCCAGCCCACGGCGGGCACTCGACGCCGTCGCGGTGGCGGCCGTCGGTGCAGCGGCGGCGACCGTCGCGGGAGTAACACCCGCGTGGTTCGTCCAGTCGGTGGCGGCGGTCGCGCGCCCGGTGTTGGGTCTGCTCGGTGTCGCCTGTGTCGTGCTCGTCCTGTTGGGGTGGAACCGGGACGCGAGTGACGACTGGACAGAGACGGTCCGCGAGGCGGCGCCTGAACGGGTGCCGGCCGGCGTCGGCACCCCGCCGGGTGCGTGGGTGACGCTCGCGGCCGGCGAGGAGGACCGGATCGCCGAGGCGTCGCTCGTCGGGCAGTCGGGCGACGCCGTCGCCCACGACCGGTTGATCGAGGCGGCGACGACGGTCGTCGCCGCCGACCGCGGGGTCGACGAGGAGACTGCCGCCGAGATGGTCGCGTCCGGGGAGTGGACCGACGACCCGCGTGCGGCCGCCTACCTCGCGGACGGCGAGACGCCGACTGTCCCACCGGGAGTGCGGCTCCGGGATTGGTTGGCGGGCGAGCGCACACCCCGGCGCGTCCGTGCCGCGGTTCGGGAGATCGAGCAACGCGCGACCGTCTCGCCGGCTGTCGAGACGGACGAGGGGATCGACGCGTCGGCGACGGCCGCGAGCGCGACGCTCGCTGGCGCCGCCGAGTCGGCCGACGACGCCGGTGACGCGGCCCCAGACGACCCCGGGCGTGACACTCCCGAGACGGGTCTCGCGACTAAGGGGCTCTCCAGAGCCGAGGAGACCGCCGGGGACGGCGTCACCGGAACGGACGGGGTCACCGGAACTGACCCGGAGACGCCGGCAGCCGACGGCGGGCAGCCGCCGGAAGCGCTCAACGACGACATGACAGAGCCCGACGACGAGGCGACCGACTCGGACGGCGAGACGACTGACTCGGACGGCGAGACGACCGACTCGGACGACTCTGCGGGGTCGACGGTGCGTCCGACCGGACTCCACGCCACATGGGAGGTGGAGAAGTGAGCCTCACCGAGCGATCTCGGTACGCGCCCGCGATGTTGCTGGCGGTCGTGTTAGCCGGGACGGGTGCGGCCACAGGCAACCCGATCGCGTTGTTCGCGGCGGTGTTGCCGTTGTCGGTCGTCGGGTTCGGCGCGCTCGTCACCGCGCCGCCGGAGTCGACGGTGACGGTCGACCGGCACGTCTCCGACCGCTCCCCGCGGCCGGGGGAGACGGTGACGGTAAGCCTCCGGGTCGCGAACGAGTCGGAGCGACACCTCCCGGACGTGCGGGTGGTCGACGGGGTTCCCGATCCGGTCGCGGTCGTCGAGGACAGCCCACGCAGACACTGCACGCTCGCGCCGGGTGAGACCAGCGAGATCACCTACGAGATTCGCGTCCCGCGCGGGGAGGTGACGTTCGAACCGGCGACGGTCGCGGTGCGGTCGTTGGCCGGCACCGCCGAGCGGCGCACGGACGCGGCAGGCACGGATCGGCTCCGGGTGTCGGTGACGGCGTCGACGCTGTCGTCGTCGGAGACGACCGGGCTGGCCGGACGGATCGAGACGGACGACGCCGGCTCGGGAATCGCGTTCCACTCCAGCCGGGAGTACCGGCCGGGTGACCCGATCAGCCGGATCGACTGGAACCGCTACGCCTCCACCGGGGAGCTGAGCACCGTCGCGTTCCACGAGGAGAAGGCCGCGACGGTCGTGGTGGTCGTCGACGACCGCACGCGTGTCCGAACGGTCACAGAGCCGGGCGAATGCGACGCCGGCCAGCGGGGCCGGGCGGCGGCCGCCGAACTCGCGACCGCGCTCCTGTCGGCCGGCGACCGGGTCGGGCTCGCGGTGAAAGACTCCGACGGCGGGTTCGTTCCCCCGCGCGACAGCGCCTCGGAGGGTGTCTCGCCGACAGAGCTCCACGCCCGCGGCGAGGGGTATCTCCCGCCGCGAGGCGCGGGGACGGCACAGGAGACGGCGATCCGGCGGTTCCTCGATCACCGGGACGAACTGCCGGCGGAGCTGCCGTTGCGCCGCGAGGGGTTCTGGTTCGCCGAGGACATCGCGGACCACCTCGACGACGACGCCCAGTTGCTCGTCGTCTCGCCGCTGACGGACGACGAGCCGGTCGAAGCCGTCGAGAGCTGGCTCGCACGCGGACACGGGGTGACGGTCGTCTCGCCGGACCCGACACAGCCGACGACCGGCGGGGCGTTGGAGTCCGTTCGGCGAGACGAGCGGCAACAGGAACTCCGTCGGGCTGGCGCGCGCGTCGTCGATTGGGACGGAACGGACAGACTGGAGACTGCGGTCGAACGCACGGAGGTGGCACGATGAACACCACACGCCCGCCGGAGGCGGGTCCGACACGGACTGGAAGTCTCGTCGCACTGTTGGTGACCACACTCGCTGTTGTCGCCGCTGGGTTTGGCGTCGGCGTCGGCGCCCCCGCGGCGGCTGTCGCCGTCGGTGGCGCACTGCTGTGGCCGGCGGCTCGGTGGCACGTCGATGACCGCCGACTCCGAGAACTGGTCGCCGGCACGGTCGTCGACGACGAACCGGCGGTCGGCGACAAACCGACGGTCGGCGACGACGGGCCGACGGTCAGCGACGAGTCGGCGGCCGCCAGTGGGGTCGGTGACCGGACGGTCGCGAGCGCGGCGGCGACGGCGGCCGTCCGTGGCGGGACGTTCGGACTGTCGCTGGCGGGCGTGGTGCTCCCGGTCGCGTACGTGTGGTTGTTCGTCGGTGGTGTCGCGGAGACGATCGTGGTGGCGGGTGGTGCGGTCGCAGTCGGTGCGGTCGCGCTGGAGGCGGGTGTCGGCTTCGGCGCCGGCACCGAGCGGTGGGGTGTCTCTGACGGGTTGTTGTCGGAGGCGACCAACCCGTTGCTCGGGCTGACGGTCGCGGCTGTCACGCTCGGCACCGTCGCCGTCGCGGTCGTTGCCGGCGGCGCGGCGTTGGGCGAGTGGATTCTCGCGGTCGGGATCGGGCCGTTCACCCTCGCGGTGCTCCTCCAGTCGGCGGTGTTGGTGCTCGCGTTGCTGGCGCCGTTCGTCGACCGAGCGCTCTCGCGACTGCTCGGGGCCGACCGGTTCGAGACGCCGGCGTTGTTCGACCGCCTCGCCCGCAGGCCCGAGGAGGTGCCCCACGGGTTCGTCGCCGGACTGGGGCTCCAACTGTTCCTGTTGTGGAGCGGGGTCGGACAACCCGGTTGGCCGGGCGGTGTCGCGGCGGCGGTGTTTGGCGTCGTGGTGCCGTTGCTGGCGGTCGCGACGGTCGCGCTCGCGGCGGCGGTCGTCGGCGGCTGGGGGCTGGTGGAGTTCGTTCTCGCGGCCAGCGGCGACGACGGCCCGTTCGTCGTGGAGACGTTGGCGGCGATTCTCCCGGCGGCGATCGGAACGGCCGCGGTGGTCTCGTTGTTGCCGTTCTCGGCGACCGCGGTCGGCGTGGTGGCGGTGCCGCTCGGGATCGGTCTCGGGACGATCGGCTTCCGGCTGAGCGGTCACGTGCTCTCGTTGATCGCCCGGTTCGGCCCGTTCGGTGACGACGCCGCCGGCTTCGGGATCGCGAGCGTGGTCGTTGTCGGAGTCGGGATGACCGCGGCACTGACCGGCGCGCCGCCGTTGGCGGTGTACGTCCCCGTCGCCGCGGCATTGGCAGCGTGGTACGCCGGCGAACTGGCCGCCGGACTGGGGCGCGGGCTGGGCCGCGACGCGGAGACGGCCGCGGGCGAGGCGGCCCACGCCGTCGGCTTGGGTGTGGTGTTGCTCGCGGCGCTGGCGGTCGTCACCGCGCTCACCTACTTCGCGTCCGTCCCGACTGGTCTCGCCGGCCCGCGGACGGCCACCGCGGTGGTGTTTCTGGTGGTCGCGGCCGGCGCGGTCACCCTCCGCGAGACTGTCGCCCGCGAGTGGATGTGACCTGGTTTGAGGGCGATTCGGGGGCTGCCCGTGGGACCGACGGGCCGTGATCTCGCGCCCGTCTGCTCGGCGTCGGAACTGGCCGGGTGGCGGGGTGATCTACGTGACCCTTTATGAAGTCTGTGTACAGGGGTGGGTGACGTAGCCGGGTGCGGCTCTCGCGAGTGGAGGGCAAACTATAGGTGGTCTGCGGCGAAATGACCCCCCTGTCGCGACGGGGAGAAAACCCACAACGGGATTGAAACGATCGTCTGACGGGTCGTCTGACGGGGGGAACGACGTCGCGACGGGGAGAAAACCCACAACGGGATTGAAACGCCGGGACGATCACCGACACGTCCGTGTCGAGCAACGTCGCGACGGGGAGAAAACCCACAACGGGATTGAAACGGTCGGGGGCCAGCGACGTGACACGTTCGAACGGGTCGCGACGGGGAGAAAACCCACAACGGGATTGAAACGAGAACACCTATGTGGTGACTGCTACCCAGACGGAGGTCGCGACGGGGAGAAAACCCACAACGGGATTGAAACTGTTATCTACGCTGACATTTGTCATAGTACGAAATCGTCGCGACGGGGAGAAAACCCACAACGGGATTGAAACGTGGGGTCCTCCACACCCTCGGCGTCGCTCACGCGGGTCGCGACGGGGAGAAAACCCACAACGGGATTGAAACAGTACGACGGCGACGACGGCGACGACGACGACAGCGTCGCGACGGGGAGAAAACCCACAACGGGATTGAAACGTGGCCGAGAACAACTCCGACACCCAGTCCGTTCAAGTCGCGACGGGGAGAAAACCCACAACGGGATTGAAACGCGTAGGCGTCGTCCTCGGTGTACTTGCGCCCGCACTGTCGCGACGGGGAGAAAACCCACAACGGGATTGAAACAGTGATCGGTGCGAGAAGCAAAGTCGGAACGGGATGGTCGCGACGGGGAGAAAACCCACAACGGGATTGAAACCCCCCGGCTCTGTCGTCGTCGTTGCGTCACCAGACCGTCGCGACGGGGAGAAAACCCACAACGGGATTGAAACGTAGTACGTATCCGTCGCCCACGTGCGTCGGAGGTCGTGTCGCGACGGGGAGAAAACCCACAACGGGATTGAAACCGTCGAACGGTGGGAACTCGCCCCAGAGACTGTACGGTCGCGACGGGGAGAAAACCCACAACGGGATTGAAACCGGAGAGGTTAAACACGAACTTGTCGTCGTCGCGTCGCGACGGGGAGAAAACCCACAACGGGATTGAAACTTCGATCACCTCGAAGAGGAACAGGAGCGACGGAACCGTCGCGACGGGGAGAAAACCCACAACGGGATTGAAACACCGCGCCCAGCAGCGCGCCGGCGACGACGCCGGGTCGCGACGGGGAGAAAACCCACAACGGGATTGAAACCGAACGGTTCACCAGCAGGTGAACGACGCGCGTGCTGTCGCGACGGGGAGAAAACCCACAACGGGATTGAAACTTACGTGACGGGAGGTTCACGACTCACCACCCCCGGTCGCGACGGGGAGAAAACCCACAACGGGATTGAAACTGCGCGACACCGTGACCGAGACGACGCTGTCGCCCGTCGCGACGGGGAGAAAACCCACAACGGGATTGAAACGCCGCGACGGAACGCCGACCGACTCCGTGCCAGACGTCGCGACGGGGAGAAAACCCACAACGGGATTGAAACTTGGAGATTTGCGCGGAGTGCGTACCGGTCGTCTTGTCGCGACGGGGAGAAAACCCACAACGGGATTGAAACGGGAGAACATCGACGTGGCTGGGTTCGACCTCCCCGGTCGCGACGGGGAGAAAACCCACAACGGGATTGAAACGTGGTTGCGACAGCCCTGTTCGCGGCCTACGAGTGGGTCGCGACGGGGAGAAAACCCACAACGGGATTGAAACGACTATGGCCGCGTATCACTACTGGTTGTTTAACGTGTCGCGACGGGGAGAAACCCACAACGGGATTGAAACCTTTTGCCGGACTCACGGAGTCGAACGGTCGCCGAGGTCGCGACGGGGAGAAAACCCACAACGGGATTGAAACTATTGCATGGCAGACGGCCCAGACCCCACTACCAAGTCGCGACGGAGAGAGAACCCACTGCGGGACCGAGACGTAGTTCACAGCGGGACGAGGTAGAACCTCACTCGTTTAGCCGTGAGGAACTCACCCGTTCCCAACCGGAACGTACGGACAGTCCGCCACGGTGCGCTCGTGTGTCTCGACTGCGAACGCCTCACCCTCAAGCGTCGGATCGACACCAGCGACAGCCGCCACGACCCGCTCGATCGACTGCGAGACGGCGATCCCCTCGGTCGCGGGAACACCGAGCGCGTCCGCGACACCACGGCGAGTGCGCTCCCCGCGGAGATACGACAGCGTCGCCTCGACAGCCGGGACGAGCGCGTGCGTGCCGTGGCGGTCCCGGAACAACGCCAGGTCGTCGTCGCGGTCGCTGGCCCCGTACACCGCGATCATCGTCGGCGACACCTCGACATCGCCAGCGCCGTTCCATGTCCCGACGAGCGGCGACGCCTGCCACAACGCCGCGCCGTCGACACGCTCGTCTGTCTCGCGTGCCGCGCCCAGTTCCGCCAACTCGTTCGCGTACTTGTACGCAGTGCTCCGTTCTATTCCCGTGCGTTCGCGTGCCGCGCCGACCGTCGTCGGCGAGTGGACGAGCAGGTCCGTGTAGAGAAATGCGAGCGACGGCCGCGACAGCAACGTCTGGACGGCGAAGAAATCCTGCGCTGCGGTGTCGGCCGACCCCGTCTGTGCTTCTGACATCTCGGTCTACAGTCTATGGACTGTCTACTAAGTCGTTGCGACCACCACGGCGGCGGTCGCGGTGTCTGTCGCGCCGCGACGGGCAAAAAATCCACAACGGGAGGAAACCCGTATTGAGAATCATTTAGTGTCGATCCCCTGCCGTTCGAGAAGCTCCTCGACGGCCTCGGTCCTCACGGCCGCCGACTCGTCGGTAGCCTCTCGGTGAGCGTCGGCCGCCTCCGAGTCGAGTGTGTCCGCCAGATCGAGCAGTGACCACCCGTCGATCAGTCGGTCGATAGCCTCCGAAAACGTCTCGTCGTCACGCTTGTGGGCCTCGATTCGTCGGTAGAGGTCTTCGTCGATCCGAACTGACTTCGTCGCCATGCGTGGACACCGTTCCACAGCTCACTTGGATGTTTTGTGCCGCGAGGCCACAAATACCACGACGAGTGAATCAAACCGGGTGGAGGCTCAACCGCGGGGTTGCGACACGCGAGGCGAGGTGTCGCTGGAACGTCGCAGTTTTGTTAGCGACACCCACCGCTGTTTGCAACAACAAGATACAATAGTCAACAGCTACACCACCAAAGTACGACGCGCGGGTCGTCGCCGGAAGGCGGCAAGGGCGTTGGAGCGCCCTCACCTCGCGTGTCGTGCCCTCGGTAACGGAGTCACGACATGTGTTCGAACGATTCTCCGTCACAAAAGCGTGACGGCGCGACAGAGGCAGGAGTACAGACAGCAATCACCACCGAGCAGCTGCAAGCGGACTACGGCGCCACCATCGACGATCTGCGGCACACCCCACTCCCGGACGCGCGGATCGAGGAGTTGGTCGCTTCCTGCGTGGACATGCAGCAACGACTCGACACGCACGGCGTCGTCGGCCACGAGACGGTGCTGGAACTGGTCACGACCGTCGCCGAGGCGATGGAGCAGGTGCGGGACGCGACAGTCGTCGGCGACGACGAACTCCCAGACTCGCGCGCACTCGACACGGGCGTCCCGAGCGAGGAGTACGTCCTGACACCCCAAGAGCGCGACGAGACGCTGGGCGTGCTCTCGGCGTTACTATTCACCGCCGTCGAGACACCCGGCGCGGCTGACGCGACCGCCGCGGCCGGCGTCGTCCAGTAACGCGCTGGGCGACTGACCGCGGTCGTCTCACCCGCGGCCCGTCGCCGTTCCCTCGGCGATTGCGCTCCGTTTTCGCTCTGTGAGTACTGAGTCGGTGGTGTTCCGAAGTGGGTCGACAGTCGAACGGACAAGAAGCTCCCTTCCACCCCCACCCCGCACCGCACAGCACCGCAGCCCACGAGGCTCGCCCCGGTCGAGCCACGCAGGCCCGCGGCGGCCGGTAGATTGGAACGAGTTATGCCCGTCCACCGCCAGAGCGACCAACGTGACCACCGTCTGTCTCCGCGGCGACCCGGACAGCGACACGCCGTTGGAACGCGAACTGCTCTCGCGGGAGACCGCCCGGGAGGCGCTCGCGACCTACGACCTCTCGCGGCCGTTCCACGACACCGTCGCCGCAGAGACGGTCAGTCTCGGCGCGGCGGTCGCGTTGTGCAACGATCTCGACTGGTATCTCACGCGCTTCGTCGACGAGACGCTGCTCAGAGAGCCCAGCGTCGCGCCCGACGAGTGGCTCTCGCGAGCACTCGCGACCGCGATCCGCAACGAACGGATCGACCCCGAGGCGACCGGCGGCTACCTCCGCGTCTACGGTCTGCGCGGCGACCGCCTGTTGGAGCCGATGTATCTGGCGCGCGCCGACGACGGCGACCGCCCCAGCTACGATCTCCACGACGTCGACGACACGGTCGTCGTCCGCGTCACCGAAAGCGAGTTCACCGGCTCGCGGTGAGCCGCCTTGCGG
>JAHENP010000003.1 GCA_018609965.1 Haloferacaceae archaeon | reverse complement strand
GGCGACGGGGACGACGCCGTCCACGTCCACATGTCGAACACGCTGAACACGCCTGTAGAGGTGTTGGAGACGGCCTACCCGCTCCGTGTCGAGCGGTACGAACTCCGGCCGGACACGGGCGGCGCAGGGGAGTACCGGGGCGGGCTCGGTCTCCGGCGTGACATCCGCGTCCGTGACCACACCGCCGAGTGTAGCCTGCTCGCCGACCGCCGCGAACGCCGGCCGTACGGACTCGCCGGCGGGGAGTCGGGCGCGACGGGCGCGGCGTATCTCGTCGACGACGACGGGCGGGAGCTGGAGGCGTTGCCGGCGAAAACGACGTTGGATCTCCCGGCCGACAGCGTGGTGAGCCTCCGAACCCCCGGCGGCGGCGGGTTCGGTGACCCCGCAGACCGCGACACCGCGGCGGTCGTCCGCGACCTCCGACTGGGGAAGCTGTCGGTGGAGCGAGCACGAGAGGTGTACGGGATCAACCCCGACGACGTGCTCGCGGCCGAAGACGTGGACGACGAGAGTAGCAGTAGTGGAGCCAGCGACGACGCTGGGGACTGACTCACAAAAGTTTCGTTTGTTTTTGAGTACAGCTTATAGCTGAACTAGAAAGAACTATGTGTGGTGTCGCTAGAGCGAGGTAGTATGCCAAGCAAGATCCCGACGGGGACGACGTTGGAGTTGGGTTCGAAACTGCGAGCGCTGTCGCGGCGGTCGGTGTTGCGCGGGCTCGCGACGGCGGCGACCGCGTCGGGCGCGGCGCTGTCGGCGGCTGTCGAACGAGCCTACGGGAAGAAGCCCGAGGGGAAGGTAATCGTCCACACGGACGATATCTACGGTCAGCCGGACACGGTGCGTGTGATCCCGAAAGAACGACACAGGCGGCTGAAGCTGTACGAACGGCTCCCGATCCAGAAGTTCACGGATCGTGAGGGGGTGCAGGCGCTCACGATCACCCAGCGATCTGACGATCCGACCGATCTGGCGCTGAAGTTCCTCGTCGAGAACAACGACCGAGCGACGCGAAAACGGGTGCCGAACAACTACAAGCGGGTGCCGACGGTGGTCAAGGAGAAGCCGTTCGAGACGAGAGAGGAGGTAATCGAAGGCGGGACTGCGGTTGACAGCCCGAACACACTGGACGGGAGAGATGGAACAGTGTGTCTCGTCGGCTACGACGCAAACGGGAACGAGCTAATCGTCACCGCAGACCACGTTATGGAAGGTGCAGACCACATCGTGTTCTCGGGCGACGAGATAGCAGACTTCTACCAACGTGACCAATCACTCGACGTTACCTCGTATAAAATAACTGCCAACATCAGTACAGATCCAACGGGGACAGTCAGTGAAATCCCCGATATAACGGGAAGCTGGACCTTCGCTGGGCTCTCGGACAAAGTCGGACAGACTGACGACGGTGACTCTGTTCTTGACGGAGGAACAGTCGATGTAGAGCTGTTCGGAAAAACAAGCGGGAAGGTCATAAACTCGTGCAACAATACGAAAAGAAGTGGTAAGCTCGAGTACCAGGCGGATATGAAGGACTACCGGACTGATAAAGGTGACTCGGGTGGCCCGTGGGTTGACTCGAATGGAAACCTGCTCGGTGTACACCACGGCCACAACAATCCTGGATGGTTTGAAGACGACAAGTGGAACGTCGCGGTGGTCGGGGGACCCGCGTTGGACGCTGTTGGGGTTAGCCTATCTGAGTAGGCCTAGTTTATTCTTATTTTTTCAGATAATTTTCTCTTATTATTTTCTGAATAGTATTTTACTTTTACTTTAGTATAATTACTAGCATTAGATATTCTGACTCTATATACCATAGATTCTACTCCAGGATGGCTACTTATTTTGGTTGGATTATATATATTATGAACAGAAATAAAAACAGTGCTATCGTGTACCCTCACTTCCGAAATACGTGCGTCGGGATGAGACGAGTGGGAATCAGCAGTGATGTAACCAGCAACGACAACATGGCCGTCCGCGTAATACGCTTTTATTCCACCGACAAGATCTTCTTGTACACTCCAATTCTCAGAGGGCAGTTCCATTCTGTCGTTGGCACTACAAGGGCGGTCGATAGCTTGACCACAACTGTCGACAGTAACCCGTTTACTATTGATCCCGACAACTCGTGGTGGAACACGCGATGTAGAGATACATCCAGCAACACTCCCAGCCGCAACCGCAGAGAGAAGTGCACGACGTTTCACACCGCTCTGTTCGCCTGCTCGCAAATGAATCTAGGGATGGATAGTCGATTCCTACTTTTGTATTATTTGCGAAACAAGAAGGCGTCTCATCACCGTTGTTCCCGTAGTACCTAACCCGAACACGTCAACCCGTCACGTAACTAGAACCGACAGCAATGCGATACCGACACTCCGCCTACAGCTTGATAGTAACGAAAAAGCCGCAGGATGCTCCAGCGACTTCTGGAGTATCACGACCATTTGATACTATTCTCTGAGACTGGCAACGTTTGGTCCAAAACAATTTTCTCAGATAATATCGTCTGGCCGTCGTGCGAATAATGCGTGGTATGAACGCACCGAATCGGCTTGTCACCGGGAGCAACGGCGACACGATAGCTGATCCTACCGCTTCTCCCGTCACATCCCAACAAAGAGGAGGGGTCCAACCTGTTGTGAAACGTCACACGCAGAGTCTTGTCGACCAACTCCACTTTCGAGACACGCCCGCCACCACAGGAGGGATCACCGTATCCGACAGAGAACCCTCTGACGACCAAGCGATCGTTTTTGTGATACGCTGTAACCGCGCCGCCGAACTGTTCTCGTATCTGAACTGGCCTGTTGATAGAGCTACTCATTCCGGCCACAAATCCACACGGGCGGTGGAGCACTTCTCCACAGTGAGCAGTGTCAACCTGCCTGCTGTCGAGTCCGACAACTTGGGGTGGAGACTGAACAGAGAGACACCCGGCGACACTCCCAGCCGCAACCGCAGAGAGGAGCGCACGACGTTTCACACCACTCTGTTCGCCCGCCAGCAAATGAATCTAGGGATCATCAGCCGACTCTCCCGTCGGGAGCGGCAACCGTTCCGGACAGCAGTACCGCACCGCCGTCCGCGTCGTGGGCACCCAGAACGCGCCGGCTCGGGTTGTCACGACCGAACAGTGAAGCCGTTCGGCGACCACACTTGGATCGTGTCGCGACTCGACAGACTCGTCCAGGTCGCGCCGCCGCCGGCGGTCGTCGACTGGCTGATCGGCGGCTGTGTCGCCTTCGAGGTCGGCTCCGGGCTGGTGTCGTTCACGATCGGCACCCCCGGGGGCGCGTGGCTGGTGTGGCTCCACGCCCTCGTCGGCGTGACGCTCGTGGGGCTGCTCGCGTTCAAACTCGCCCGCGTGCGTCACCGGATCGTCGGCCGGGTGTCGTGGGACCGCCAGACGCCGTTGTCGATCCTGATGGCGTTGCTCGCGGTCGGCTCGCTCGCGACCGGGATCTTCTGGACGCTCGGCGGCAACGTCCCCATCCTGGGGTGGACGACGCTGAACCTCCACGTCGGGTTGGGGTTGGTGCTCGTCCCGCTCCTGTTCGTCCACCTCCGCGCCCGGTTCCGGCTCCCGCGGCGGACGGATCTCGATCGCCGGGCGGCGATGCGGACGGGCGCGACGCTGGCGGTCGGTGCGGTGGCCTGGCAGGCGACGGAGACGGCCGACCGACTGCTCGGCGGCGCGCGCCGGCGGTTCACCGGCTCGAAGCCGACCGGCGATCTCTACGACACCGACACCGAAGGCGGCGGGTTCCCCGTCACTTCCTGGGTCGCGGACGACCCAGAGCCGATCGACCCCGAATCGTGGCGGCTCCGGGTCGGGGGGTACGTCGACGAGCCGTTGGCGCTGACGGTCGACGATGTCGACCCAGAGACCTCGCTGACGGCGACGTTGGACTGTACGAGCGGGTGGTACACGGTCCAAGAGTGGGGCGGGGTTCGGGTCGGGGACCTGTTGGACACCGCCGGAGTGGACGAGGAGGCGCAGTACGTCCGGTTCGTCTCCGTGACGGGCTACCGGTGGTCGTTGCCGGTGGCGGAGGCACGCGACGCGTTGTTGGCGACCCACGTTGGTGGCAACCCGTTGTCGCACGGCCACGGTGCGCCGGCGAGACTGGTCGCGCCCGGTCGGCGCGGGTTCCAGTGGGTGAAGTGGGTCGAACGTGTCGAACTCCGGCGGGAGCCGGACCCCGCACAGTGGGTGGTGACGCTCGTCAGCGGGTTCGACTGACTGCCACACGGCGAGTCGTTCAATACCGTCCCGACCCCACCCGAAGACGATGGACGACCCGACGGAGCTGACCACGGTCGCGACACTGCCGGACGACGACAGCTACCTGTTCACCGTCAGCGGCCCCAGCGGGCTGGAGGAGGAGGTGATTCTCGTCCGGACGGACGCGGGGCTAGAAGGCAACAGTACAAACCGAGCGACGAACGGCGGAGACGACACACCGCCGGTTCGCGCCTGGAAGAACTTCTGTATGCACGAACCCGACCAGCCGTTCGACCGGGGCGGGGACGTGGGGGCGGCGATCCGCGAGGGGCAGGTGATCTGTCCGCGTCACGGCTCGTTGTTCGACCTCGACAGCGGCGACTGTGACAACGGCCCCGCCGCCGGCCAGAGCATGGTCGAAGTTGAGGTGACCGTCACGGACGGCACTGTCTACCTCACGGACGACAACCTCACGTTCGAACACGAGGGTGGGCTGGACGACGACGACGGGATGCCGAGTTCGACCTCGCACCTGGGGTTGTGAGCACGGCAGAACCGACCAAACTCACTGGCACATCGCAGCGAGGTGATCGAGCACCGCCGGCCAGTGGTCGGCCGACGCACGGGCGTTTGCTGCAGGCGTGCCACCGAGAGCGAGCCCACCCGCGGCGGTGGTCGTTGTCGTTGGAGCGTGTGGGAGGCTGATTCCGTGACCTGCGTCGGGATACTGTCGCGTTTCGACCGTTCTCAGTCGGTTGGTGAGTGCTGCGGTGTCGGTCCCACTGGGCCACATCTGGTCGTCGCCGCCGGCAACGAGCAACGCCGGTGCGTCGACGCTGTCGGCATCGATCCGGGCCGCGTCCAACCGATCAGGAGCGACGCGGTCTCTGGAGCCGACGTACGTCTCCCGAAAGACGGTCGCGCCGTCACACTCGCCGGGAGCAGCACGGAACGGAACGAACGGGAGCGGGTCGCCGTCGAGTGTCCACGAACTGCGTGGCTCCTCGCCACCGTCAAGCGCCTGCCACCGGTACTGTGTCGGGGCGACGGCGACGACCGCGGCCGGCCACGAGCAACGCGCGGCGGTGACGAGTGCCAGTTCGGCTCCCTTCGACCGACCGAAGACAGCGATCTGTTCAGTCGTGTTCGGGCGTTCACGCAGGTGTGTCGCGGCGGCATCGACAGTCTCGACTGGGACCGCGGCGAGCGCGTCCGGAACTGGGTCCGGTTCACCGAAGTACTGGACGGCAAGTGTCGCGTATCCACGGGAGGCAAGTGCGGCGCCGACACCCCGCAACGGCCGCCCGGCTGACCCGTGGAGCGCGACGACACCAGGGTGTGGGCCGTTCTCGGGTGGTGTGAACAGTACGCCGGCAAACGCCGGCGTCTCGACCCACTCGTGGGAGACACCCTCAGTCGCTCGTCGGCGTGTCGTCTCTGCGGTGGCCAGTTGTTCGCCGTCGGCTTCCACGACGCTCTCGACGGTCGGATCACTCGCGTCGCCGGTCGGCTGCCCACCACCGGGGCCGTCTGTCTCACTCAGCGCCCACAGCCACCCGGTCGGGGCGACACCCTCGTAGTCACCCACAAGGGGTGCCTGGTCGCTCGTGTCGACGACACCCTCCGCGTCGGCGGTGAACGTCGCAGTCGTGGTGCCTGTACCGTCGAACCACGCGGTCGCACTTGACTGGAGTGTCACCGTCTGGCCCGGATCGAGCCCAGTGACACGGAGTGGTGTCGGGTCGTCCCAGCGGCTCGCTTCGGGGAGAACGACTGTTGGCACACCGAAATGGACCAACCGTCGTGTAAAATACTTTTTCAGTGTGTGAGAGCAGTTACCGAAGAGAGATTCAGGCCGCCTGAATCTCCATCACACGGGTCCCACAGTCCTCACAGTCGTAGGTGAACACCTCGGCGACGCTACAACACGATTCGACGGTGTCCTCGCCCAACGCCATCCCACCACCACAGTCTGGACACTGCTCGGCGAACACCCGGAGTCCGGCCAACAACTGGCCAGCGTCGGCGCGGTCCATCGCGTCGACATCGACACCGTGTGTCGCCAGCGCGTCGATGGCACCTAGGTCTGCGATCAGAGCGGCCTCGGAGGGCCAGTTCGCGACACGCACGTCGCCGTCGTACACGGTACACCCGCCCGCCTCAGCGGGCTCAATCTCGCCACCAGGGTTCACCTTCGGGTCGTCCAACTCCAACAGTTCCCCGACCTCGCGTTCTGTGTTGTTCTTTGCATCCTCAATCGCCGCCGACCACGTCGCCCAGAACCCGTCGACCAGCTCCAAGTCCTCGCCACTGTGTGTCTCGGTGATGATGTCGTTTTCGAGGAGGTACGTCTCCGGATCTACGTCCCCCTCGTAAGCCGGTGCGTCCGTCACGCCGGCGGGCTCCTTGCCGAACAACGACAGGAGCCACGGCGGGAAGTACCGTTTCGTCAGGGTCGGTGTCCCTGGCACCAGATACCCACGCAACGCGATTGCTGCCACACCGAGCAGTGCGAACGCCGCCGCTGCAATCGGCTGGACGACTGCCAACCCTGCCGTTACGACCGCGGTGATGAGGAGGTTCGTCACCGTACACGGCGTACACCTGTTCTCGCCGGTGTACTCCGGCTGATGTAGTTCCTCGTAGAGTCTGTTTGCGACCGACATACGACAAGATATGGCGTGTCGTAAACATAGCTCTTTCGCGAGGAACCCATCTCGGCCACGGCGAAACGTCAATTCGGCAGGGGGACCGACGGGCTTGAGTGAGCCGGCCACCCACCCCACCCCGTGCCTTGGGAACGGACGGAGACAGTGACGAACGTGACGGAGTGGGAACGCGCCGACGGGACCGCGACAGTCCGGATTCGGGAACGGCCGGACGGTCGGTTCGTCGTCCGCGTCGACCGGCTCGAACAGGCTCCGGAGGGGCCGGCCTACCGACGGGAGACGGCCGACGACCGTGAGACGGCTGAGTCGGTCGCCGCAGAGATGCGTGAGGCGTTCGAACTCGCGGAGTGAACGCGGAAGGTTCGAGCGCGTGGAGTGGCCCCGCTCAGTAGTCACCCATCACGCCCAGCCGGCGGGCACGCCGGACAAATAGGAGGAACCCGGCGTAGCCGGCCAGGAAGTAGCCGACACCGACGATCACGAGCGTCGCCAACGCGTCCGGGGAGAACTCCCACAGTCGGACACCCTCTCGCATCGCCTTCCCCAACATCACGTTCGCCTGAACAATCGGGAGCACACGTACCCACGGGAACTGCTCAACGGGGGCCGCGATCAACACCGGGAACGCGAACTGGAGGAGTCGGAAGATCGAGCCGATCCGCTTGTAGACGACGGAGGCGCCACCGAAAATGAACCCCAGTCCGAGCACCGACGCGATTCCAAACACCGCCAACGGGATGACTGTGAGGAAGTCGACAGCGAGCCACTTGTCGGCCACGAACATCGCGAGTGGTGCCATCAACAACAGGTAGCTGAACGACACCAGTGTCGTCGCAATCGCGGTCGCGATCATCACTCGACCGAACCCCAGCGGGGAGAGGTGGAGCCGTTCTAACGTTCCCCACTGTGCCTCGCTGCCGACGGAGTTCGCTAACGACTGGTAGGCGAACGTCGACAACATAAACACGAGATAGCCGACGACGATCCCGCCCAGTGACTCCGAGAACGTCGGGCCACCGATCCGGCGACCACCCTCAACGAGCAAGAGGAAGATAACGAACATGCTCGCCAACCCGCCGGCGAAGTTGATCGGGTACCGGACCACGATGATGAAATGCTTCTTCAGGACGGTGTAGAACAACAATAGGCCGCCACGCAGTCGGTCTGTGACCGTCGTCGGGGTCCGTTCTGCCGGCGGAACTGTCCCGAGTCGTCCTGCGGTCTGGCCGCCGTCCGTCGCCGCGTCGACTTGCGCGTCGTCCGTCTCTCCGTCGACCCGCGTGTCGGCCGTCTCGTCGCTCACGACTCTTCACCCCCGGTGATCCGGAGAAACGCCTCCTCCAGGTCCGGTTCGACGGTGCTCACGCCGTGGAGTTGGCCGCCGGCGTCGACGACCTCGGCTGTCACCGTCGGGAGATCGTTCCCGTCCGGCAGTTGGACGGTGACGACCGTCTGTGTCGACCGGTGATCCACGTTCGTCACCTCACACGTCGTTCGGAGCCGTGACACGACATCCGTGTCGACCGGCGCCTCGAAGCTGATCTCGTACGTCTGGGTCCGGAACAACTCCAACAACGAGTCGACGCTGTCGTCGGCGACGACCTCCCCGTCGGACAACACCACCACCCGGTCACACAGATCCTGAATCACGTCCATATCGTGGCTCGACAACACCACCGCCAGGTCACGCTCCGTCGCCAGCGTGTCCAACTCGCGGCGGAGTTCGAGTGAACTCTCCACGTCGAGCCCCAGCGTCGGCTCGTCGAGAAACGCCACGTCCACGTCCCGGGCCAACGTCGTCGCCAGTGACACCTTCTGTTTCATCCCCCGTGAGAGGTCTCGCACCGGTTCGTCGGCCTTCTCTGCGAGCGTCAGCCGTTCCAGCAGTTCGTCGTGTCGGTCCCGCACCTCACTCGGCGCGTTGCCGGCGATGCCGGCGAAGAACTCCAGATTCTCCCGGACGGTCAGCCGCCAGTAGACGTTGCGCGCCCCCTCCAGCATCGCACCCACCCGGCTGTACGCCGTCCTCGGGTTCGCCTGCGCGTCGACGCTCGCGACCTCGATCGTGCCGGCGGTCGGCTCAACCAACCCGAGGAGACACTTAATACAGGTTGTCTTCCCCGCACCGTTCGGCCCGAGCAGCCCGACCACTTCCCCCGGACGGATCGCGAACGAGATCTCGTCTAACGCCGTGATGTCGCCAGGGTACGTCTTTCCGAGATCTTCGACGGCAACGACCGGTGGACGTTCGTTCGCTCGTTCTGTCTCCGTCGTCGGCTCGCTGGCGGGCCGTTGTCGCCCGCTCGTGTCACTCATTATCTTGCCTCACTCACTCGGCTCATGTGAATGTTTTCACGCGTTTCGGACTGTGTCTACGTGTCGAGATGTGGGATAAAGCGAGATATGACCCGTGAGCGGCACAGTTAGTGTCGTAGTACTCTCACGACTCCGGCGGGTCGTCGTTCTGGAACCGTTTCGTCGTCTCGACCAACGGGTGTCGGGCGTAGTCGACGACCTCGATGTCGTCGATCCCCGACAGCCCCTCCTTGCGGGCGGTGCGTTCCATCCCCAGTTCCACCTCGTCGGCGGCGGCGACGACGATCACGTACGCGTCCATCGTCTCAGTGTCGAGTTCGTCGGCCGCGAGCACGCGGTGGTGGCCGTCGGCGAGCACGAGCGTGCCGGCGTTGTCGATCACGACCAACGGCTCGGCGAGGCCACGCTCCAGTTCGTACTGTCGGCCGGCGAGTTCGTCGGCGTACACCCGCGACTGGGTGGGGACGAGCGCCGACAACGACACCTCGCGGCGGTCCTGTTTGACCTCCACCTCGTGGATCTCTTCGAGGGTTCGCATCAGCTTCCCCACCTTCTCGGGGGTGGCGCGTTCGATCTGACTCCGGATCACGTCCGTGTTGGAGATGATCCCGACGAGGTGGCCCGCGTCGTCGACGACCGGCAGCTTCTGGATGCCTGACCGGAGGATCACCCGGGCGGCGTCCGTCACGGCCATCTCCGGGTGGGCGACAATGATGTCGTCGGTCATCTCCGTGAAGATCGGTGCGGAGCCGTCCGCCAACAAGAGGTCCCGCGCGGAGACGAACCCGACCACCCGGCGGCCGTCCGCAACGGGGAACCCGTTGTGTTCGTCGCTCTCGACGACCCGGTCGGCGACCTCTCTGACGGTGTCTTCGGGCGACACTGTCGCCACGTCGTGGGTCATGTAGTCTGCGACCTCCGCCGTCTCACGGTCGCTCGGCGTCTCGCTCACACCACGTGGTTCGACACGACTGCCGAAAGAGTTTGTGTGTGGCGTGCCACACGGCCGGCGTGAGCTACGACGCCGTCGTGTTCGACCTCGACGGGACGCTGTGTGTCTCGCGGCTGTCGGACGCCGAGATTCAACGCCGGGTCGCCGACCGCGTCGGCGTACGGCTCCCGTGGACTCCCGCGCACCTCCGCGCGACGCCCGACGAGGCCATCGAGACGCCGACCTCCCGCGCGGAGTTCTTCGAACACCTCTACCGTGCGGTCGTCGAGCGGATCGACTGCCGGCTCGACTCCGAGGACGACGCAGACCTGCTCGCCGAACTCGGCCGTGTGACGGCGACGGTGAACGACCCCGGCGACGTGGTGTTCCGTGACGGTGCCGAATCGGCGTTGGCGGCCGTTCGCGACCGGTGTCCGGGTGGGGTCGGGCTCGTCACCAACGGCCCGGAGTCGACACAGCGGGCGAAACTGGCGACGCTCGGGATCGCGGACGCCTTCGACGCGACCGTCTTCTGTTCCCCGTCCGGCGACGTGCCCGCGAAGCCGGACCCGGCGCCGATCCGGCGAGCGGTGTCGACACTCGACGCTGGCCAGTCGACACTCGACGCCGGCCCGTCAGTAGTCGACGGCGGCTCGTCGACCCTCAACGGCGATCTCTCGTGGGCAGTGTTCATCGGCAACGACCACGCGGCCGACGTGGTCGCCGGCCACCGCGCCGGCGTCGACACGGTCTGGGTGCCGACCGACCGCCCGCACGAACGACCACCGACCGATCCGGAGCCGGCGCCGACCCACTGACTCAACGACGTCGGCGGTGTCGCGTCGCTGATCTGACGTGAGAGCCACACCGAGAGAGTTGTCCGTGGGAGTCAGTCGTCGACGACCGGAAACTCGGGTGTCGTCACGATCTCGAAACGGGCGCCCCCGTCCGGAAACGGCTCGCCGGACTCGACGGGGCGGATCGTCCAGCCGTGTGCGTCGACAATTTCCGTGACGATCGAGAGCCCGAACCCGGTGCCGTCCTTGTCGGTGGTGAACCCCCGCCGGAAGACGGCGTCACCGGCGTCCGTCGGGAGCCCCGGGCCGTCGTCGGCGACGGAGAACCCCGGTTGGTCGTCCAACTCGCCGACGGCGACCGACACGCCCGGTCCGCCGTGGTCGACGGCGTTGCGGAACAGGTTCTCGAACAGTGTCCGCAGTCGTTCTCGGTCGGCGTCGACGACCAACTCCGTGTCGACCGACAACGTCGCCTCGGCCGTCGCGGAGGTCTCCCAGGCCGCCTGTGCCACCTCCGCGACGGAAGCGGGCGCGGTCGCCTCCACGGGTTTGCCGTTGCGCGCCAACGTTAACAGTCGGTCGATCAACGCTTCCATCCGTCCGAGCGCGTCGTCGACGGCCGCCAGATCCGAGGGGTCGTCCCGTTCCGTTGCGAGTTGGAGCCGGCCGCGGGCGGTGTTGAGCGGGCTGCGGAGGTCGTGGCCGATGATCCCGGCGAACTCCTCTAACCGGTCGTTCTGGCGGGCCAGCTCGGCCGTCCGGCGGCGGAGTCGCTCCCCCCGCTCGGCACGGTCGAGCGCCGCGGCGACGTTGGCGGTGAACACACCCAGCAACTCCTCGTCGGCCGCCGAGATGTCGTCGGTCGACCGCGTCCCGACGGTCAACACCCCACGTCCGTCCAACGGCGCGACGAGGAGACTCCCCGAGTCCATCCGGTCGACATCGTCGTCAATCTCCGTCACGTCCGGGTACGTCAACACCTCGTCGGTCTCCAACGCCTCCCACTGGACCGACTCACCACGGCTGTAGGCGGATCGTTCACCCAGCAGTTCCTCGACCCCCGGCGACACCGCCGCCGGCTCCAACGTCTCCGTCGACTCGTCGTACAGCCGGACCGTGTTGAGTTCGAACCCTAACACCGCCTCCGCCTGCTCGGCGGCCACCTCACACACCCCGACCGTGTCGCCCGCACGGACCAACTCCCGGGTGGCGGCGTGGAGCGCACGCAGTCGGTCGTCGAGGCCGTCGTCTGTCACCGGTCGTCACCTCCGCTACCGTGTGGGCGGTCGAGGACGTGTTCGACGGCGCGGTCGACCGCGGGCGTCGACGGCTGGTGTCGCTCGGCCGGGCGGAACCGGAGACTGACACAGACACCACCGCAGTCGACGACGGCCGGAATCACACTGTCGCCGTCGATCCCCGGCCCGTCGTCCGCGACGTGGAGCCAGACCGCGTCGTCCGTCTCGACGACAGCCAGGTGAACCCGAGCGCCTGCGTCGTTGTGGACGATCACGTTCTCGACGAACTCCCAGACAACGGCGTCACCGCCGGCCGCACACCACACCTGGGCGGTCTCGGGAGCGTCGACCGTCACCGTCGCCCTCGGGTGGGCGTCGGTCGCGCGGTCTCGGACGCGCCGTGCGACGCCGGCGGCGTCCGCGACCGTCGGGTCCGGATCACCGGCAAAGACATCCGCGACGGCACGAACGTTACCCACGACGGTCGTCGTGGTCGCGATCCGGTCACGGATCACCGTCGTCGCCCGTTCCGGGTCGGCCTCGCCGGCGGCCAACCGCTCGCCGTAGCCGTCAACGACGTTCAGCCCGTTGAGCACGTGGTGCCGGAGGAGGTTGTTGCGGAAGTAGAACGCTCGTTTCTGCTCTGCCACCCGACCGGCCACGTCGTCTGCCCGCCCCGGCGTCTCGGTGGTCTGCCCGCCACCCGTCGAGCGTCTGGTCGTCTGGCCGTCTCCGTCCGTCACTCCAGTCGTTTGTCCGTCTCCGTTCGTCGTCGGTGCCGACCCGCCCGATGACTGCGCAGTGGGGGTCGGAGGAGACGCCGTCCTGTTGGGTGCGGGAGCGTCCGTTCTGGTCTCGTGGTACCCCGCGCTCGCGCCGGCGACGACCGCAACGCCAGCACACAGCGTGACGGCCGTGCCGACCGCGTCGCCGCCGGTGCCGACCGTGTCGCCGGCGACGGCACCCCAACCGGCGGCCGTCAGTGCCGTGACTGTCGTCAGCGACACTGCGGCGACGCGACGGCGGAGCCACCCTCGTTGGCTCCGCCACAACACCGCCGCGAGCCCGGTGATCGCGGCCACGACCGCGGCGCTCCCGAACGGTCGCACGGTCGTGGCCATCGTGACACCGACGCCGGCGACGACCGCGACGGTTGCCAACCGCCGTCCCGTCAAGTGTGTGGGTTGCATCGGTCCGTGTGCCCCGGTACCTCGCCACTCAACTGTTCACTCCGAGTGATAAATAAGGTTGGTACTGCCATCGACGACCTGGGTGGGCGGGCCGACGGGTGGGTCCCCCCCCCCCGACCGGGCGGTATTTCACCGTCCACCTCGTGGAGCAGAACGTGATCGACCTGCGTTCCGACACAGTGACACGACCGTCCGCGGAGATGCGGGAGTCGGCCGCGGAGGCACCGGTCGGCGACGACGTCTACCGAGACGACCCGACGGTGAACGAACTGGAGTCGCGTGCCGCGGCGTTGGCCGGCACGGAGGCCGCGGTGTTCGTCCCGACGGGAACAATGGGGAACCAGGCGGCGATCCGCACCCACACCGAGCGTGGCCAGGAGCTGTTGTGTGACGAACAGGCGCACGTCTACAAGTGGGAGCTCGGCGGGATTCCTCAGCTGTCGAGCGTCCAACCACGGATCGTCGACGCCGGTGACCGCGCGGTGCCGACCCCCGCACAGATCCGCGAGGGGTACGTCGCCGAGGATCTCCACCGGCCCGGGACGGGGCTGGTGACGTTGGAGAACACCCACAACTCCCGCGGTGGGGTGGCGGTACCGAAGGAACATGTCGACGTCGCCGCCGATGCGGCCCACGACCTGGGCGTGCCGGTCCATCTCGACGGCGCACGGCTCCCGAACGCCTGTGTCGCGCTCGACACCGACCCCGCCGAGATGCTCGACCGGGTCGACACCGCGATGTTCTGTCTCTCGAAGGGGTTGGGCGCGCCGGTCGGCTCCGTCGTCGTCGGCCCCGAGGAGTTCGTCGCGGGCGCCCGGCGGGTCCGGAAGCTGTTCGGCGGCGGGATGCGACAGGCCGGGGTCGTCGCCGCGCCGGCACTCGACGCGTTGGAGAACATCGACCGACTCGCCGAGGACCACGCCAACGCCGAACGGCTCGCGGCGGAGCTGGACGACATCGCCGGTCTCGCCGCACCGAACCCGGACACCAACCTCGTGATAGTCCACACCGACGGGCTGGGTGTCACCGGCGAGACGTTTGCCGACGCGTGTGGCGAGCGTGACGTGGCGTTCTCGGCGTTCGACGACCACACCTGCCGGCTGTGTACACACCTGGATGTCGACGAGCGTGACATCGACGAGGCGGTCGACCGGATCGCCGCTGTCGCGGAAGAGCTGCGCTGAGGAGGCTACGGAGCGACACGTACGATCTGGTTCCGAATCTGTGACTTGGACAAGTTGTCGAAGATCCGCTCGAACTCGTTGCCGTACGCAGTCGCTCTGTTGACGAGACCGGTCTTGTCTGCAACGATCAGGATTCCACTGTGTGTAGTGGTGTTGCCGAGTTCGACAAAGTCCTCTCTGTTCCCGGTTACCAGTAGGTAGCCGTGCATCTCACACCAGTTCAACAACGGTTTGTCTTCTGTCGTTTCGAACAGGTGAGCGGCCGCAACAATTTGAATACGATTGAACTTTCCTAGCCCAGGACGACCGTCGCTGTAGGTCAACTGTCGACTGCGTAGTTCCCTGATAAACTGTTTTGAGTTCACATCTTCGTCGAGGATAATAGCCTCCCGAGGAAGATGTGGTATCGTCGACTCGGTGATTCGCTCCGAAACAGTGCCTGGGTTCGTCGACTCGGTGAGAGCAGGTCGATCACCCGCCGGAAGTTTCATTCAGATGTCGATCGCAACTTCCCGTAGTCGCTCGTCGGCATCTGCACGACGCTGTCGGAGTTCCGAGACCCTGTCGGGGTTCTCTTCAGCCCACTCGATAGCGTCTTTGACGGCTGCTGTCGAGGGAATGTCGTAGAATTCCTCGGCAATGCGCTCGGGTGAGAGACCCTCGTCGGCGAGGTCCACTGCTTGCAGAACCGTGACTTTGGAGTCACGAACAGTGGGTCGGCCACTCTTGACCCCCTCACGACGAGAAACGCGATCACGAGCGAGTGACATTGTCTAAGTAGTCATAGACACCCCTAATTTATATCGTTTGGGGGAGGTGGATCAGACTGCCAATCAACTACGAATGGATTGAAATCGGACGGCAAATATGCATTCTCTCGTCTCAGATTCCGTACAGCCCGGCGTGGACGGGTGCGTTCGACGGCCCGCGCCCGCACGGCTCGTGTCCCTCGACTGCCTCACCGCTGGCCAACAGCGCCGCCAGCGGCTCCGCGAGCGTCGCCTGCTCCGCCAGAAACGCGTCGTGGCCGTAGTCGGAGGCGACCGTCTCGTGGGTGACCGTGACCCCGGCCTCGCGGGCGGCCTCGGCGACCGCATCCGAGCCCGCGACCGGGAAGTGGCGGTCGCCCGTGTACGACACCAGCAACAGGTCGCCGTCGAAGTCGGCCAGCGCGGCCGCGTTCGAACCAGCCCCGCCTGCGAGCTCCCACTCCTCCATCGCGCGGAGCAGAGAGAGGTAGCTGACGGGGTCGAACCGCTCGGCGAACCGCTCGGCGTTGTAGTCGAGATACGACGCCACCGCGCGGTAGCTGCCGTCGTCGGCGGTCGGGTCCGCCGCCGGCCCCGGCCGACCGGCTCGCTCGCGCCCGAACTGGTCGTCGAGTGACGCCTTCGACCGGTAGGAGAGGTGACCCAGCCGGCGAGCCTGTGCCAGCCCGTGTGTGGGGCGGCGACCGGTGCCGTGGTAGTCACCACCCTGCCAGTCGGGGTCGCCGGTGATCGCGCGGCGCGCGACGCTGTTGGTGGCGACCATCTCCGCGTCGAGTCGCGGGCCGGCCGCCACCGCCGCCACGCGGTCGACACGGTCCGGGTACCGGCGTGCCCACTCTAAGGCGTTCATCCCGCCGACACTGCCGCCGACGACCGCCGACAGCTGCCGGACGCCGAGATGATCGAGCAGTCGGCGCTGTGCGCGCGCCCAGTCACCGATCGTCACGGTCGGAAACCCACTCCCCCAGACGCCCTCGCGGTCGGGATGCGGGGTCGTCGGCCCCGTCGAGCCGTGACACGAGCCGGGGACGTTCGCACAGATCACGTACTGCTCGGTCGTGTCCACCGGGCCGCCGGGCACGACGACCCCGTCCCACCAGCCGTGCGCGGAGGGTGGCCCACCGGGGTCGGCGTTCGTCGGCGTGCGGACGTGGTGGCTCCCGGTGAGGGCGTGACACACCAACACCGCGTTCGAGCCGTCGTAACGGCCGTACGTCTCGTATGCTAGCTCCAACTCCGGCACGCGGCCGCCGTGTTCGAACGTGAACGGGCCAAGCGCGGCGCGTCGTGTCACGAGTCACCACCCTCTGCCGGTGTTGTCTCCGACTCGGCTGCCGTCGCCTGCTGGATCGCCTGGTCCACGTCGGCGATCAGATCCGCGGGGTCCTCCAACCCGACGGAAAATCGGAGCAGATCCGGCGTCACGCCGGCGGCGCGTTGTGCCGCCTCGTCGAGCTGTGCGTGGGTCGTGCTCGCGGGGTGGACGACCAACGACCGCGCGTCGCCGATGTTGGCCAGAAACGAGATCGTCTCGACGGACTCACAGAACCGAACGCCGGCGTCGTACCCACCCTCCAAGCCGAACACGACGACACTGCCGAACCCGTCGTCGCCGCCGTCGAGATACTCGGCGGCGGCGTCGTGTGTCGGGTGGTCGGTGAACCCGGGGTAGCGCACCCACGCGACCTGTGGGTGGTCCCGGAGGTGTTCCGCGACGATCCGGGTGTTCTCACAGTGGCGTTCCATCCGCACCGGGAGTGTCGTCACGCCCTGGAGTGTCTGCCAGGCGTCGAACGGGGACTGTGCGTTCCCCAGCGACCGCACCCCGCGGTGGCGGGCCACCTCCGCGAACGCCGTGTCACTGAACCGCTCGACGAAATCGAAGCCGAAAGCGGGGTTGTCGCCGCTCAGTTCCGTGTAGTCCGCGTCTGAGTGGTCCCACGGGAACGTTCCCCCGTCGACGATGACACCGCCGATCGTGGTGCCGGCGCCGTGGAGCCACTTCGTCGTCGAGCTCCAGGTCACGTCCGCGCCGTGTTCGATCGGCCGACACAACGCGGGCGTCGCGAACGTGTTGTCGACGACGAGCGGCGCGGCGCGGTCGTGAGCCACCGCCGCCACCGCCGACAACGGCGGGGTGGTCAGCGACGGGTTTGCGATGGTCTCGACGTGGACGTACGCCGTCCGGTCGTCGACCGCCTCGGCGTACGCCGCCGGGTCGGTCGTCTCGACCGTCCGGAGTTCGATCCCGCGCCGACTGGCCGTCTGTGCGAGGTAACTGCTCGTCCCGCCGTACATCTCCGCACTCGCGACAACGTTGTCGCCGGCCCGCGCCAACACGGTCGTGATCGTGTCGATCGCCGCCATCCCGGAGTTCGTCGCGACCGCGTCCGT
>JAHENP010000002.1 GCA_018609965.1 Haloferacaceae archaeon | reverse complement strand
TGACGACTTCCTCCGAACCCGTGGCCGGCTCCCGAAAGAGGTGGCGGAGGTTCGCGCCGAAGACGACACTCACGGCGACTACGCCATCGTCAGTGAGACAGAGTCGATGGAGGCGTTCCGGGTTCTGAACAAGTTCGCTCGTGAGGCGGGCCTCGGGGTCGACCTGGAAGGCTCCGCCGACGAGTGGGAGGTGTAGTGTGGCTACTTCTGACGACGCCGCCGGCCGTGATCACGCCGACGCCACTCCCGCCTTCGACGACACCAACCCGCTCGGGAAGCTCTACCGGAAGCGGGTCGCACAGAACCGTGATCTGACCGTGTTCGTCGCCGACTGGAACCTTGAACGCGGAAGCGGGAAGACCACCCTCGCCCTCCGCCTCGCCTCCGCGTTCGACCGTACCGACGCCGGCGTCACTCCCGAGAAGGCGACCATCTCCGCCGAGGAACTCACTGCCGCCTACACCGACCAACCCGCCGGCTCCGGGCTTGTCCTCGACGAGGGTCAGGCGGACGCCTCCAACCGCCGGGCGATGAGTGGCGTGAACGAGGCTCTGCGGAAGATTGTCGGCATGGGCCGTGTCGAACAGAAGTACCTCGTTCTCACCGCGCCCGGCGTCAACCAGGTTGACAAGGACATTCGCAACATGTGCGACGTGTGGGTGTTCGTCCGGTCGCTGGGCGAGGCCCAGATGTTCCGGGTGAAGTACAACCCGTTCGGCGACCACGAGGTGACACACGACTGGGGGACCCTCCGGTGGTCTGGCGACCTTCCTGGCCCACTTCAGCAGACGTACGACGAACTCACCGCCGAGAAACGCCGCCGCCTTCGCGGCGACGGCGACGACGGCGAGGGCTACGTCCCGGCGTCGGAACTTCAGGAATCCGTCGCTGAAGCCCGTGAGGCGGCCGAACGACAAACGCGCGACGAACTTCTCCGTCAGATGTACCAGTCGAACGACGACCTCACCCAGCAGAAACTCGCCGACAGCGTCGGGTTGAGCCGGTCGCGCCTTGCCGATATTCTCGCTGAGTCCTGACACTCAGCGTCGTCGTCGTCTGTCTGTGCCCGTACGTACACTGTTAGGGGTCGCTCTCTCGCCTCCCGTGCAGACACCGCCACCCCCGCCTCACCGAACCGCCGCCACTATCTCCGCCACTCTCTCCAGAGCCTCCGGGTTGATCGACAGCCGCCCCAGGATTCCAACTGCCGACTCGTCTGTGGTGGCGGCGAGGTGACGTACCTGTTCTGTTGGTACGTCGACGCGCGTCTCCGCGTTCGACGACTCCGCCTCACCGTGCCGCCGTTCGTACCAGTCGTCATGCCACTCCTTCGGCGTCACCCCACGCGACGGGTCGGCTTCCTCCGCGTACTCTCGCCGGACCAGCTCCGGCGGCGGCAGCTCCCCTGACCGAACTGCCGCCTCACTCACCGGGTGACGTTCCCACGGCCGTGCCCCCTGCAACCACTCCGGCCGGAGGAACCGGTCGACCTTCCTGTTGATCGACTCCGCTCCCTCAACGACGATTTCCCCGTAGTCGACTCCGCCCGGCGTCCCGATGGGCGTCTCCTCCTCACCGTCGACGACTGCCTCCGGTTCCCACGTCGCCGGCGTTCGCCCCGACGCCTCCCGTACCGACCACTCCGGTTCCTCGCCCGCCTCGCGTGTCGGTGTGCCGACCAGTGCCGACTCTCGGGCGTCTGCCCACCGTTCACCCGGCACCGCCGCCCACGCCGGCACGTCGCTCTCTGCGCCGCTCTCGTCGCCGTCAGCGTCGCCGTGCGCGTCACCGTCCGTCTCACCCGTCGCCGTGAGCCGTGCCTCCGTGAGCGTCCCCTGTTGGCTCACGCCGAACGTCTCGCCGCAGTGAGCACACCGTCGCTCCCCGTCGACACGCACCACCTCGCCAGCGTGGTCCGTCGCCTGCGACGCCTCCGGGTCGCGGAACTCCTGACGGCATTTGTCGACGTTCACCGCCGCCGTCGCCGTCCCGGACTTGCTGTTCTTCTGTGAGGTGGTCGCCCACTGCGTCGCCGCCCACAGGATGTACTCTGCCGACCGTTCCAGAAGGTCCTCACTCGGGTCGACGGCGATGTACTCCGAGACGTACGCCGCGAAGTCCTCCACCTCACCCGCCTGTTTGACTTCGACCGTGTCGTCGAGCCGGTGAGCCGCCCACTCCGCCGTCGGACACTCCGCTACGTGTTTCGCCACCACCGGCCGGAACGTCTCCGCCGTGATCGAGGCGGCCGGCGGCTCCGCCGCCGCCCCGTCGATCACTACCACCGGGTGGGCGTGACTGTAGCCCGCGTTCGCCCCGTCGCCTGGATGCGGCTCCGTCTGGTACCACCAGGCGAACTCGTCGCTGTCGAGGCCCAGTTTGTCCTCCAGCACGTACCGGAGCGTTCGCTTCACCGACGACGACGACCCGGTCCACGCCTCCCGCACCTCCCGGTCGTGATCGGCCGGCGGCCGTGGTTCCCCGCCGTCCGTCGCTCCCGACGCCGTCAACCCCAACAGCACCGTGACCGGCGTCTCGAACTCCCCCGTCGCCTCGGAACCGTCCGGGTACTCACCACCCGTGGTTTGCCGTTGGAGGCCCTGTAGCTGGGCGTACGTCTGTTTCTGGTACCCCGGCTGGAAGCTGTTCTCTAAGTCGACGGTGAACGTCTCGCGTTCCTCGCGGATACCGTCGCCCCGACCGAGGCGGAGCCGTTTCTCACGGTAGTCCTCGTACCAGTCGAGGAACGACGCCACCACCTCGCCCACCGGACGCGCCTCCCGGCTCACCGTCTCGTACACCGTTCGCGTCTCGTGATCACCCACCTCGATTTCCCGTTTCGCTTCCTCCGGCTCCGCCAACGCCTCCTCGCGGAGCCGCCGCCCGTGTTGAACCGAAATCGGCGTTCGCATTCGCTTCGGGAACTCGTTCCACAGCTCCGACAGGCGCGTCTCCACCTCCGGCACCTGGCGGTCGTTCCCCGAATCGAGATTCGGCGTGTTAGACTCTCTACCGGCGTGCGCGGGGTTACTCCCGTTGGACGGCCGAGGCCGCTCCGGTGGAGTAACTGGGGCACTCACCGACCCGCACCTCCGGTGTGCGACGAACCGCCCACGGCTCCGGTCGGCTCCGGTCGAGCCGACCGCATACCATCCTCCCGTACCCACCAACGCCAGCCCTCGCTCCTACCGTCGCTCGGCTGGCCCCGCCCACCTC
>JAHENP010000001.1 GCA_018609965.1 Haloferacaceae archaeon | reverse complement strand
TCCTCGACTCGTGAGAGTCGGGTACGTCGCTCCCGCTCTACACAGCAGTGTGTGTCTGTGGGTCATAAATCCTGCACCTGCCGGTACACCTCGATCACGACCGGGCCGGCGACGACCACGAGTAGGACAACCCCGAGGTATGTCTCCTCGCGGCGGTCGCTCCGGAGCATGCGAACGCCGCGACGAACGGCCCCCGCTCGCCCGTTCATCAGTCGTCGCCGTCGCCTCCTCCGACTATCGCCACCAGCACGGCGATCCCGCCGAGGACGAGCAGCGACACCAGCCCCTCACTCTCCTCCTCGGCCCGCTCCATCCCGGTGGTGCGTTCCTCGGTGTCGCCCGTCTCGTCGGTCTGAGTGGGTTCGTCGTCACTCATCGTTCTCCTCCTCTTCGCCATCGTCGGCTTCGGGCGGCTTGACGCCATGCTCGGCACACACCGACTCGGGCGTCCGCTCCAAGTTCTCCATCTGCGCGAGGTCCAGCTGTAGTTCGTCCAGTTCCGCGACGGCCCTCTCGATCCGGCCGATCCGCTCTTGGACGGCCTCGAAGTGTTCCCGAAGCTCCGTCGTCATGTCGGACTGTTCGACGACCATCCGCTGGGCGTCTTCGGCCTTCTTCTCGGCTTCCTCGACGGCGCGTTTCGAGGCGGCGGGGGGTGCGGCCGTCGTCGTCTCCGTCTGGTTGTTCGTCGTCTGTTCGTCTTCACTGTCCTCCTGCTCGTTCGGGTTCGTAGGTTCCATACTCATGGTTCGATCTGAATCGGTTCACCGCACGACGGGCAACTGAACTCTCCACGTCGAAGCGCGAGGTACGTCGTGAGCGCCCGCCGAATCACGTCCGCCCGGAATTCTCCCATCCGGTCGGCGTCGCGGTCCAACGCCTCTCGCGTCTCCTCGTCGATCTTCGCCGTGACTGGCAGTCGCCCTTTGCATTCTCCGTTCATCGTTCACCGTTTACGTCGGGGATTCGCGACGTATTCTGTCGTGGGCCCCGATCCTACTTAAGCAAATTACGGTAAAACGCTTAAAAGAGGGGTCCAAAGAAACTGGTCGGAAGGGTTGACAGGAATTACCCCGACGCCGTCGGGCGGCCTTCCGGGATAGACCTATCACTCAACCGGAAAGGTTTGACCGGGAAAATTCATACCCGCACCAGCAACGGGGCGTGTGGCTGTGATAGAAGACCCGGACATCGTACTCGAAGAAATTCGAGACGGACAGGATCGACTCGAAGACGTACACGAGAAGTTTGAACACCCGGACGTGAACCGGTCGTTGATGAAGCTCGTTCAGCGTGGTGACATCGCCCTGCTCCCCATCGGGGACTCGGTGGTGATTCGGGACGAGTCGAGAACTCCATGACCCACTCGAAGGGTGTCGCAGGACGGGGAGAAGTTCGACAGAATCGGGCGGGTTAGGGTGGTGCCGCCGGCCCGATCACGCCGTCGGCACCTCGGTTCTGACGGAGTTGTCGAGAACCACGCCTTCCGGTGAGCGGGGGAACCGGAACCGAAGGCCATCTTGACTCGCGTTTGGAGCTGGTCGAGGGCGGTCGGCCGGCCGGTTCGGGCCGGTGAGTTTCCGACTCCCCGCCGAGAATCGGAAGGGGGGTTTTCGCGCGCCGCCGAAGGCGGCAGAGGCGTCACCTCCGCGAGAAACTGCGGTAGTCCCTTAATCTGAGTGGCCTTAGCCACACCCCTAAGAGGGAACCCGACGGTTCGAGTCGGATTTCCTCGCGGCGGTAGGAGGGAGCGGTCGCTCGGCGGTGGCTGTGAGCGGCGTGAGAGGGTCGCTGTGCGGTCCGAGGCGCGCGTGAGGGGCGTCAGAAGGGTGTCGGGACGGTGTTGCCACTCACCAGTCGTGGGTCACTGTCGCGACCGGACGACCTTGGTGCCGCCGGAGGTGGTGGAGCCACGGATCAACTGCCAGATGGTGCCGTGGCGAACACCTTCCTCTCCGTCGACGCGCCACTTCACGTCGCCCATGCGGTAGGCGGCTTCGTCGCGGTTCATGTCGCTCCAGAGGTCCAACCCCTCACGGAGAAGGCGGCGAACCTCACGAACACCGTCGACGCGGCCGAGGTCGAGGGCGACGCCGCCGTCGTCGGTGTCGCGGTCACGGAAGCGGTCGACGAACTTCGACTGCCACGCGAGGAAGGCGGAGGTGCGGTCGTCGAGGCCGCGCTCGGCGGTGTGGGCGGCCTCGGCGGCGGCGGAGGTGGCCCGTGAGACGGCGGACTCGGCTTCTTCGAGGGCGTCGGCGACCAACTCGGAGAGGTACGTCGACTGAAGCTGAATCTCACCGTAGGTGTGGTCGACGAGGTCGTGCATGTCCTGAAGGGCGCGGTAGACGGTGTCGACGTGGCGGTCGTTCTCGTCGGCAACGTCGCGGGGCGAGACACGGCCGCCGTCGGTGACGAGGGTCTTCAGCGTCTCCTGCTGGGTGGGACTCATGCCGTCGGCGAGGTGCTTGTAGACGACCCGTTCCTGTTCGTGACGAACCTCGGTGAGGTTGAGGTTCACCGGGGCGGCGGTGGTGGACTCGTTGGCGGGCGACCAGACGGCGTCTTCGACGTAGGGGCCGCCGTCGGCGCGGAGGGCGGCCTCACCGAGGGAGTCTTGGACGATGGAGTAGAGCCAGTCGTCCAGCTCGTCGAGAGCGTCGTCGAGGTCGTGCCAGTGGAGGGTGCCGTTCCACCGAGAGGTCTGGTAGGCGGCTTCGAGCTTCGGGTGGCGGAGGGGATCGTCGGGATCGCGGTCGAGGGCTTCCCGAGCGTAGTAGTGCTTGGCCTCGATGGGGAGGCGGTGGTCGGGCATAACCTGCCGGACACGGTCGGGGCCGAGGGTGACAGTGTGGTAGTATCCGGGGAGGTTCTCGCCGCGCTCGGTTTCGTCGTTCTGGACGAGTTTGCGGTAGCCCTCGCGGTCGCCTTCGAGGACGTGGGCGAGGGACTGAAGGGGGCCGTCGCGGGCGTGGATCGGGCCGGAGTCGTGGCGGTCGACGCGGAGGTAGCGAGCGATGTCCTGCACGTTGCTGGTGCGGTGGAGATCGTCGACGTGGAGGTAGCCGGTGACGCCGAGGGCGCGGGCGGCGCGACGCAACAGCCGGGGGTAGAGGTGGGGGGCGAGGTTGGAGCCGGAGGCGCGGACGTTGACGGCGTCGGTGGCGGTGCCTCCGTCAGTAACGAGGGCGTCGGGGACGGCGACGGAGCGACGGACGCCGTCGTCGTCGAACTCCATGCCGGCCCAGCGAGGGCGAACGTGGTAGTGAACTGACCGAAGCTCGTTGTTGGCGGCTTCCACGTCAAGGCGGAACTCGCGGACGTGGCCGTCGGTGGTGCCAACGTTCCAGCGTGACCCACCGGGTGTGACGCCACTCTCGGGGGGAACGAGCTTCCCCTCGCTGTACCAGAGTTGGACGGTGTAGGCACGGTCGTCGACGGTGATCGTCGTTTCTGCCGCCCCGTCTCCGTCGCCGGTGGCGGCGGCGAGGGCGAAGTAGGGGCGGAGGCCGTCGGTGTTCCAGTTGAGGTTGGCGACGACCTCGTGCGTCTGTGGATCGACGAGCCGACGAGCGTCAGTCACGCCGACCACCTCCGGCTGGTTGACCGACGACGAACGGCTCGAAGCGTTCCACAGAAGCGGCACCGCCACGTCTCGAAGCGGTCGCTTTCTACTGTACTACCGTCACGCTCTTGCCCCGAGGGGACATCAGATTCGCTTGCGTTCATGTCGAACGCGGTCTGGGGCGCGGTCGCGCCCCGGACGTTCCTCGACTCGTGAGAGTCGGGTACGTCGCTCCCGCTCTACACAGCAGTGTGTGTCTGTGGGTCATAAATCCTGCACCTGCCGGTACACCTCGATCACGACCGGGCCGGCGACGACCACGAGTAGGACAACCCCGAGGTAT